>JAWKQO010000003.1:600000-838371 GCA_041390105.1 Gemmatimonadota bacterium | reverse complement strand
CGGGCTGCCACGAGCCCATGGTGATCCTGGACGGCGTGCGCGTCGCGGCGCCGCGGTATCTGTACGGCTCGCTTCCACTGGAAGAGGTGGAGCGCATGGAGCTGCTCGCTCCGGGCGAGGCGGGCGCGACCTACGGGACCGACACCAGCTTCGGCGTCCTGCTGATCACCACGCGCACGGCGGCTTCCGTGCTTGGCGAGAGGACCGACCCGAACGTGGAGCGCGTTCCGCAGCGTCTCTACGATTGGTCGCTGGAGGGCCAGCGCTACCGGTGGGAGAAGGTGTTTCTGGCCAGCGCCCTGGCGAACGCCGCCGGCCTCGCCCTCGGCGTGGCCGTGGGGCGGAGTTGCCTCGACTTCTCGGGGCTCTCCCAGCACTTCTTCGACTCCGAGTGCGGCACAGTGGGCACCGCGGGGAGCCGCCTCCTGCTGGTGGGGCTACCGCTGCTGGGCACGACGCTCGGATCGCGCTGGGCGGGGGATACCGATCTATCGCGTGGGCGCTGGAGTCACACCATGCTGGCCGCGGCGCTGGTGGGACTGCCCGGCTACATCCTGGCCACGTCCGGCGAACAGGACGCATTCAGCGGAGCAGACTGGATGGGGCGCGGCCTATTGCTCGTGGGCGTGCCGGCCATGGCCACCGTGGCGGATCGGCTGTTCCGGGCGGTGCGGGAGCCCTGAGGCTCCCGCACTCCTTTGCTTTTCAGGGCCCTCAGCGCGCCCCGGCCCGCGCCCCCGCCTCCAGCTCGTCCGCGATCCTGCGTAGCCCGTAGATGTCCCGCAGCGCCTCCAGGATACCGCGCGCATCCACCGCCACCGAGCGGGCGGTCTCGGTCAGGTAGATGTAGTCACCGGGCAAGCTCTCGATGTTGCCGTCGAAGACCAGACCCACCACCTCCAGGTCCTTGTTCACGACCGGTGATCCGGAGTTGCCGCCGATGATGTCGGCCGTGGAGACGAAGTTCAGCGGTGTGGACAGATCGAACGATGCGGGCGGCTTCTGCCAGCGCGTAGGCAACGCCCAGGGATTGTCTCCACCCTCCACTCCGTTGAAGGAGTAGTACCGGTCGTAGAAGCCGTAGAACGTGGTGTGGGTGGGGGCCAAGGTGCCGTTGTAGCGATAGCCGCTCACCACGCCGTCGGCGATGCGCAGGGAGAAGGTGGCGTCTGGTGGGACGGTGGTGCCGTACACCGCGAAGCGGGCCTGGCCCAGCTTCACCTTGATCTCCTCTTCCTCGGTGCCCAGCGGCTGCACACCCTCCTGGAACGGTCCGATCAGCCCGAACATGCGCTGAACCAGCGACATGGCCGGGTCCATGGGGTTGAGCGTGCCGTTCTGCAGCGCCTCGGCGGCACCGGCCGAGTCCGCCAACATCGTGCCCTGCACGATCAACGCGGCGGCGCCCTCCGCGGAGCGGCCCTGCAGCAGCGCCTGCACCTGCGGGTCGTCCTCGCCGTAGTTGCGGATCAGGTCCTCGAAGCGCGCCTCGATCAACATCTCGTCCAGCTCGGCCGGATAGTCGGGCACGGCCAGGAACTCGTCCAACGCCTCCTGCAGCGCCTCGGGCGGCGCGCCCTGGGCCTTGGCCCCCAGGTACTGGAACGCCGGCAGCACACGGGACAGCGTCGCAGATCCATAGGCCGGCGTGGTGAACGCCAGGAAGGAGCCGAAGCCCGGCGCGTAGGCACGCTTGGCGTCCTGGAGCTCCGCCATGCGCTGCACCAGGCCCGAGTACTGCGCCTTCAGGGACGGGTCGGCCTCGATCGCGTCCAGGAACTTCTGCTCGGAGTCCTGACGCTTGGCAAGGATCACCGGATCGTACAGGCCCTCGATCACGCCCCGATACGACTTCTGCGAGTTCTGCAGGCTGAAGATCTCGTTGCGCAGGTCCAACCGCTCCGCGGTCTCGGGATCGCGGGCGTAGTACGCCTCCAGCACTTCGATGCGCGAGTCGATGAAGTCCAGCACGCCCTTGTCGCCGACATCGCGCCGGAACTCCAGCTCTGCCACCGTCTGGATGCGGGAGGTCGAGCCCGGATTGCCGATCACGAACACGGCATCGCCCTCCTTCACGCCCGCCGTGCTCCAACGGAAGTAGTTGTCGCGCGTATCCAGCGGCTGCCCGTTGTCGTAGACCCGGAGGAAGCTCATGTCCAGGTTGTAACGGGGGTACGTGAAGTTGTCCGGATCCCCGCCGAAGAAGCCGATCTGCAACTCGGGCGCCATCACCAGACGCACGTCGGTATAGCGGCGGAAGATGTAGGCGGAGTAGCGACCCCCGTCGTACAGCGAGATGATCTCGATGTGATGGCCGCCGTCCTCGCCACCGAACTCCTCGAGCAGGCTCTCCTCCAACGCTTCGATCTTGGCCTGGCGCGCCTCGCTGCGGGCTTCGTCTTCCATGATGCCCTGCTCGGCTGCGCGCACCTCGTCGGTCACGTCGCGGATCTCGACGAGCCGGTCCGCCTCGAAGTCCTCGATGGCGCGCTCGTCCTGTTGGCGCATGGCGAAGAACCCATCGTCCAACAGGGTCTCACCTTCCTTGCTGACGGCCGATACGTGATCGCGCGCACAGTGATGGTTGGTCATCACCAACCCGGTGGGAGACACGAAGGAGGCGGAGCACCCGGGGATGCGCAGCGCACCCAGGCGGGCGTGCTCGAACCAGCGCGTGTTCGGGTCGAAGCCGTAGGTGGACGCGAAGTACTCCGTGGGCGGATACTCGAACGTCCACATGCGACCGTTGTCGAACTGCCCGGCGCGCACCGTGTCGAGACCCTGGACCGCCATGGCGGGCTCGGGCATCCCGGCCGCTTCGGGCGGCTGGCTCACCGCGAGATCCGGCTCCTGGTTGGTGGCCACGGGACCCGCCTCCGGCATGGGCCTCATGACCGGCTCGGCGGCTGGCGAGCCCGCACACCCGAGGGCCAGCAGCAGCGAGAGAACGAGCCCGGAGCGGGCGAACGGCATGGCGGCGATCATGGACTCTCCGAGGATTGGACGGCGGACAGAAACTGGGCGCCGCCTTCGATATGCACGTTGTGACCACTGTCCGGGAGGACTACGACGTCCGCCCGGGGGAAATGACGAAGCGCGATCTCCAAATCTCCTTCTGTCCAGTATCTGGAGCCACCCCCCACGATGAAGCGGGTGGGCCCCTCGTACCGGTCCTGCGGTCGGAGCGGGGGAGCCGTGAACAGCGGGAGCTGGCGACGCAGCAGCTCCAGGTCCACCGCCCAGCGGTAGGTGCCCTCATCGGTGCGGACCAGGTTGGTCAACAGAAACAGTCGGTGCGAGTCGCTGAGCCCGAACTCCGACATCTGCGTCTCGGCGTCGGTGCGCTGGCTCACGCGCCCCAGATCGACCGCCTGCATCGCGTCGAAGGAGCGATAGTCGGGGACGTATTGGCGGGGAGCGATGTCGAGCACCAGCAGACGCTCTACCCGGCTCGGGTGCCAGCAGGCCGCACACATGGCCACTTTACCACCCAGGCTGTGCCCCATGAGGGTGACCCGCTCCAGGCCGAGCCCGTCCAGCGTGGCGAGCAGCGCCCGCACCATGGAGGGGTAGTCCGCCGGATCCAGGGCGGGGGAGGCGCCGTGGTTGGGCAGGTCGAGGGCCAGTACGTGGTAGTGCTCGGCCAGACGTTTGCCCGTGCCCGCCCAGTTGCGGGCCGACCCCAACAGCCCGTGCATCACCACGAGCGGCGGCCGGCCCGCGCCGCCGTAGTCGGTGACGTGGAGCGTCAACCCGCCGCGCCCTCGGCTTCCGCCTCCAGGAGACGGTCGAAGAACTCGGAGAACGCCTCGAGCGGCAAGGCGCCCTGCACCGGGTAGCCGTTGACGTAGAACGTGGGCGTGCCGCGCACGCCCGCTCTGCGCGCCACGTCGTTGGCGAAGCGCACCGGCTCCTCCACGTCGCGGTTGCCCATGCAGGCCTGGAACGCCGATGCGTCGAGCCCGGCCTCGCGCGCCACCCGTTCGAAGATGGGACCGGCGTCGTCGGTACCCTTCCATTCGCGCTGCGCGGCGAACAACCCCACCCGCATCTCGTCCCAACGCTGCTGGCCGCCCTGGGCGAACGCACACTCACCAGCCACGGCGGCGTCCTGCGCGTTCTTGAACATCCCGACGTTGAAGTGGACCGTGCGCCAGAAGACCTTGCCCGTGTCCACGTAGTTCCGCTCCAGCGTGCCCCAGGTGTTGTCGTGGAACTGCTTGCAGTAGCCGCACCCGAAGTCCGTGAACTCGACCACCTGGATGGGTGCTTCGGGGTTGCCCCGCACATGCCCCAGATCGGAGATGTCGATCCGTTCGGGCTCCGGCTGGGCCAGGGGCTGGTCAAGCACCGGGGCAGGCACCCCGGCCTGGGCGGTGGTCAGCGCCGTGCCGGGAGCGGCCTCACCCGACCCGCAGGCGACGCTCGCCAGCAGTGCCAGGAAGACAAACGGGGCGCGCCCGGCGGCGCGTCGAGACTGCAGAGCCATCAAGGTTCCAGAGTGATGAGCTGGCCCATCTGGGCGAGCGTGGCGGTGAGCGCGGCGAAGTGGCCGGTGAGCAGTAGAAGCCCCACCAACACGAGGAAGGTTCCGGCGACCCGCTGGAGGGGCAAGGACCAGCGCCGGATGCGGTTGGAGCGCGAGAGCAGGTGGCGGAGCCCCAGGGCCGCGGCCACGAAGGGCACCCCCAGGCCCAGGGCGTAGGTTCCCAGCAGCAGGCTGCCCTTGAGCACCGAGCCCTCCAGTCCCGCCATCAGCAGGATGGTGGCCAGCACCGGGCCGATGCAGGGCGACCAGCCGGCCCCGAAGACCACCCCGGCCAGCAGGGCTCCCACGGGCCCGGTGGGCCGGGCGGCCGTGTGGAAACGCCGCTCCCGGGCCAGGAACATGGACTGGAAGGCGCCCAGCATGTAGAGGCCCATCAGAACGATCAACGCTCCGCCGATCCGCTGGATCCAAGGCAGCACCTGCGCCAAGGCCCGCCCCAACGCCGTGGCGGCCGCCCCCAGCGACATGAACACCAGGGTGAATCCCACCACGAAGAGGATCGCCCCCACGGCGGCGCTCCCCCGCTCCGAGCGCTCGGAGAGCTCCCCCAGAGTCAGGCCCGAGACCACCGCCAGGTAGCTCGGGACCAGCGGGAAGACGCAGGGTGAGAGGAAGCTGACCAGGCCGGCGGCGAACGCCAGCGGAAAGGAGACGGAGAAGTCCATGCGCGGGCTCTGAGGTCCCTCAGCGAGCGGGGAGGCCCCCGGTGCGTCCCGACCCCGGCGCCCGGGGCGCACCCTCTCGCACCACCACCGTCGCCACGATCTTGTCGTGGATCCCCTGCCGGTTGGGGTCCCAGAGGATCTGGGCGAACCCGAGCAGGCCGGTGGCCACTCCGGCCGCATAGCCACCGGCGCGCTCGAAGGCGGCGAACCAGCCGATGGGCTGCCCGTCCAGGCGGATCACGCGGAGGCCCAGCGCGCGCTTTCCGGGCGTTTGGCCCTTCATCAGTGTCATGAAGGTGGCCAGGTAGAGCGCACCCCACCCGAAGGTGAGCCCCAACTGGTCCACGGTGCTCAGCAGCCAGCCGAACAGACCCTGGTTTTCCTCGCGTTCCGTCAGCGCGTCGCGGGCCCGGTCGCGTTCGCGCTCCAGTTCGTCGACGTCGCGACGCGCCCCGGACAGCCTTCGGTTCAAGGTGGCCAGCGTATCCGCAGCCACCTGCTCGGCGAGGCGATTCCTCAGTTGCTCCCGGAGCACCCGCTCCTCGCGGCTCAGGGAGTCGGAGGCCTCCAACGCCAGGAAACGACTCCAGGCCTCCTCGGCGGAGAGCGTATCCGCATCGACGGTCTCCTTCGCGGCCTCCGCAGCCGCCGGGCCCCTGCCGATCTCGGCAGCGATGCGCTGCATCACCACATCGACGTCGAACGACGGCTCCTCGGGCATCAAGTCGCGCACGCCCGCCAGGGCGTCGTCCTCCGAGGTGTCCGTGGCTCGAAGCGCACTCCGCACGAACTCGACTCCCAGATCCACGGCTTCGTCCTCGGCGGTGGCCTGTCTGAGCCGCACTGCGGCCACGCTTCCGCTGACCAGATCTCCAAGCAGGGCGGCGCCCTCCACGGGGGGCGGAGCCGAGGGGAGTCGGTCCGGCGTGAGCCAGTCGCGCACCACACCGGTCCACACCACCACGGTGCTGAAGAGGATCAGCGCACCGAGGCAGCCCACCGAGTACGAGAAGCCACGCCCCACCCTGCCGGCCACGGCACCCCTGCGGGTAGCCACTCGAAAGAAGGCGATCGCCGCGATGACTCCCAGCAGCTTCCATGACAACTGGGACACGATGCCGATGAGGATCCCGTCCAGGGCCAACGCCACCGCGCGTCGACCTGGCGACGCGAGCGGGAGCCCCATCACCTCGTCGGAGATCGCGAACGCGTCGGGGGTGACGTGACTCCGCGGATCAGCTGTGGTGGTCATTGCCGGTCAGCGCCGCTCCAGATAGCGGCCGATCATCACGCCGACGCCCAGGCACAACGCGGCGGCACCCACGAGTGTCCGGGTGGTCCCCTGGCGCGATCCGGCCACCGGCTCCGGTGTGGTGCCAGGAAGCGTACCCGTATCCGGGGTCACCGTGGGCGCGGCGGCTTCTTCACGGCGGGCGCGCTTCAGGTCCACCCGCAGTCGCGGTCCCTCCGCAGCCAGCGGCTCCAGGTCGGACGCGGTGGCGATGCGTTGCAGCTTGGCCGCTCGCTCCTCGAACTCGTGCTCGCACTCGGGGCAGCTGAGGACCTGACGTTCGAGGGCCGTGCGATTGGCATAGACCAACTCGCCCTGACAAAGTGGGCAGGCGTACTCGGAGGGCAGCGGTCGGATGGCTGCGTAGAGCATGCCCTTGGACATCCCCAGATCGTCGGCGATCTGGTTGACCCCTTTGTTCGAGCTCCAATAGAGACGATTGGCCTCGGCGGCGTCGTCCTTTGCCGGTCGATCCATGCTGTTCCTCCGGAAGGTTCGCTACCTTACGGAAACCCCTCGCCAGGCGTTGCGAGCCGCAAAGTAGCGGGCCCAGTGGTGGCGAGCCAAAGCCCGGAGGAGACATGCGCGCGCGCGAACGGATCCTGGCGAACCTCGAGGAGCTGTACCGGGGCGAGTTCGAGCGGGCTGCGGCGGCCGAGGAGTCCGGGCGCATGGCCGACCTGGACTTCGGGTACCAGAGGGACCAGCTCTACCTCGAGGTGCTGCTCGACCTGAGGGCGCTGCTGTCCTCGGTGCCCGCCGCCGAAACGGCCACGGGGGGCTCCCTCCTGGACAAGGCCGAGGCCCTCCGCCGCCTGACCCGCCTGCGCTGACCTCAACCGACTCCGATGAAGATCTACACACGCACCGGTGATACCGGCACGACCGCACTGTTCGGTGGAGGGCGCGTCTCCAAGGCCCACCTGCGCGTCGAGGCGTTCGGCACCGTGGACGAGCTGAACGCGTCGCTGGGCTTGGCCCGGCCCTCCTTGACCGCCGAGCTCCCGGAGCGGATCACGGCGCTGCAGCGCGACCTGTTCTCGATGGGCGCCCATCTGGCCACTCCACCGGCGGAGCCGGGGCACCCGCGGCCGGCGCTCCCCCCGTTGCCTGAGCACCGGATCGCGGAGATGGAAGCATGGATCGATGCCGCGGACGACGAGCTGCCGCCGCTTCGGCATTTCGTGCTTCCAGCGGGCTCCCCGGGTGGTGCGGCGCTGCACGTGGCCCGCACGGTGTGCCGGCGGGCGGAGCGCCGCGTGACGGCCCTGGCCGAGGCGGATTCGGTCGATCCCGTACTGATCCGCTATCTGAACCGGCTGAGCGATCTGTTGTTCGTGTGGGCGCGCCTGGCCAACGCGAGGGCCGGCGTTGCCGATGTGGAGTGGAGCGGCTGACGGGCTCGTCAGCGGGTTGAGCGCGGGTGAGCAGCGGGGTGAGCGGGTTGAGCAGCGGGTCGAGCGGTGCGTCAGCAGGCCGAGCGGATCAGCGACGCTGGGAGCGCCGCACTCCACCTTTGGTGTAGATCATCACCACGCCCCGCGAGCCCCCGGTGCCGAAGATGGCCCCCGCTTCGACCGGCCTGTAGACCACGATGTGGTCGATGATGTCGTCCGGGAGGTCCATCAGGACCTGTGCGCTGGCTTGCCGGGCACCGTCGATATAGAAGGTGGCCGACTCGCACCCGGACTTCATGAAGCGCACCTGACCCGAAGCGAACTGGGCACAGATGTCGCCCTCGGCCCGCCGGACGATCAAGCCCGGGATCGGCGCCTGGAACAGCAGGTCCACCAGGGTGGTGACCCGTTCCTTCACCGGCGCCAGCTCCTCTGCGGTGACGAGATGTCCACCGGCCGAGAGTTGCTCCGCCATCGTCTGCGCCTCGATGGTGACGATGATGGGATCGAGCTCGATGGCTTCCTCGGCCATCACGATGCCCAGGTTCACACCCACGCCACTGCCGACGCTGATGGCTTCGGTCCGGGTGGCATGCGTGATGTGGGAGACGACCAGGGTGTACTCGCCCGGCGGCACGTCACGCAGCCGGAAGAGTCCGCGCTCATCGCTCATCGTGCTGAACCGGGTGTCACGCAGTTGGATCTGGGCGCCCTCGATGGGATCGCCGCTGTCCATGTCCGTGAGCCCACCCGTCACGCTCGACTCGTCCAGCTCACCGAGAGGGAAGTCGACCCGGTGGGTCTGAGCGGGTGCGACCCGGAATTCGCGGCGGGGGCTGGAGAGCCCGAGGAACTCGGCGCTGGCGGCGATGTCGACGTCCCTCGGCACACCGCACACGCTGAACCATCCTTCTACGTCGGTATCGACCGGGCGCTCGCGCTCCCTTCCGGCCTCCTGCCAGCGCAGGATCACCCGCGCTCGCGGCATGCCCACACCTTCCGTGGCGTCGATGACCTGGCCCGTCACGTTGGCGGCGTTGGGGTTACCGGTGTCGAGCAGACACATCTGCCCGACGATGGTGGACATGCTCGGCGTGGAGAGGACCAAGGGCTCGCTCTGCCTGAGGCCGACCTCCACCTGCTGCGATCCGGAGGAAATGCCCAGGTGGCCGAGGCGCGGATGGAAGAAGACGATCGAATAGGATCCGACGGGAATGTCTTCGAACAAGAACGATCCGACCGCGTCGCTCTCGACCTGGTAGGCCGTGCCCCACATGACCACCCGTGCCCCCGACAGCGTCTCGCCGGTGGTGCTGTCGAAGACGAAGCCCTCGAGACGGCCCGCCGGATCCTGCGCATGCAGCGCGCCCGCTCCCAGCGGGAGAGCGAGCAGGAAGGTCAGAAGGCGAGATCGCATCGAAGGGCGGAGGCTCGTTTGTTGAGGCAGGGTCCAGCCCCTGTCTCTACTTCATACGGCAGGGGGGGCTTTCCCGCTACAGGCGGGTGGAAAAGGGCCCAAATCAGGCTCCGGCGCGGGCCTTGCCAGCGCCAAAGGCTTCGACGAAGATAGGGGCCGTTCCACCTGGAGGTTCCCTGCCCGCCCCGGGCAGGCGGAGAGGATCGCGGATTCATGACCTACATCATCGCTGAGCCGTGTATCGCGACCAAAGACGCCAGCTGCGTCGAGGTCTGCCCGGTCGACTGCATCTACGAGGGCGAGGATCAGTACTACATCCACCCCGACGAGTGCATCGACTGTGGGGCCTGCGAGCCCGAGTGTCCGGTGCAGGCGATCTTCCCCGATACCGACGTCCCGCCGGAGTGGAGCAGCTACATCGAGAAGAACGCGAAGCACTTCAAGTAGGATAGCGGGGCGCTTCGGGAAGGGCGGGCGGGGGCCGATGGGTCCCGGCCCGTTTGCGTTTCAGGGGACCAGGGCGTGGGACGCCGACGGGAGCGCTGGACGGGACGACGGGCAGGGGCGGACCGGTTCGGAGCCGCGGGGGAAAGCGAAGCACGCACGGGCAGCGCGGAACCCGAGCGTGCCCGGGTCCATGCTCCCGCGTCGTCTCAGATGCCGAGTTCTCTCAGCTTGTCGAGACGAATCTGGCCGGGGACGTTCTCCCCCGGCGGCACGGCGTCGATCTCTTCGGCCTGCGGCTGCTTCTGCGCGCGGATGAGCAGCACGCTGGCGGCGAGGGCCGCGGCGCCGAGCAAGCCGTACGTCACACGTCGGAACATCGTGTCCTGTACCTCTTTCGGTCTGTTGCACCGACTTCCATGCACGCACGCGAGCAGGAAGTGTGCCCGCGCCTGGGCAGGCCCATGCAACTCAAACACACCGCGTGCTGTGCCGTTCCCGACGGCGGCGTGGTGCGGGGTCCCCGGATCTCCAAACGAACCTTCGGAAAGCTGAACTCGTAGGGGTGGCGCGACGGATGGGCGTTGCGACGCCACAGGCGGCTGGCGCTCCGGCGTCGGGTCGGGATACCGTTCGAATCCGGGCGCCGTCGACGGGGAGCCCGCTCAACTCCACAGAAGCCGGGAGCCATGTCTCGCCTGCCTCTCCTACTCACGGCCTTTTGCATGACTGCTTGCAGTTCTCCCGACTCGGCCGCCGACCTGCTGCTCCGCGGTGGCCGCGTCTGGGTGGGGGCGGACGAGCCCTCGGTGGAGGCGATCGCGATCCGCGACGGGCGCGTGGTGGCGCTGGGCACCGCGGCGGACCTGGCGTCGCTGGTGGGGAGCAGCACGGAGATCGTGGAGCTCGACGGTCGCACGGTGTTGCCCGGGCTGATCGACGCACATGTCCACTTCATTCAGGGCGGCTTTCAACTCTCGAGCGTGGATCTGCGGAGCGCCGACAGCCCGGAGGAATTCACGCGACGCCTTGCGGAATTCGCCGGCACCCGGCCCGCGGGCACCTGGATCACCGGCGGCGACTGGGATCACGAAGCCTGGGGCGGGGAGCTTCCCGACCGAGCATGGATCGACCGGGTCACCCCCGACCATCCGGTCTTCGTGAGCCGGCTGGACGGTCACATGGCCGTGGCCAATACACGGGCGCTCGAGCTCGCGGGGGTCGAGGCCGGAACCCCCGACCCGCCGGGCGGGACGGTGGTGCGGGACGCGAGGGGCCGTCCGACCGGCGTCCTGAAGGACGAGGCCATGGGGCTCGTGGGCCGGGTGATGCCGGCTCCTTCCGAGGCGGACCTCGATCGGGCGCTCGACGCCGCCGTGGCGCACGCCCTGTCGCTCGGGGTCACCCAGGTGCACGACATGGGGGACTGGACGCACTTCGAGACCTACCGGCGCGCGCAAGCGGCGGGTCGGCTCCCCATCCGCATCTACTCGGTGGTGCCCATGAGCACCTGGCCGCGCCTGGCCGAGCTGGTGGGACGCGAGGGTCGGGGCGACCGACGGCTGTGGTGGGGAGGTCTCAAGGCCTTCGTGGACGGATCGCTGGGGTCGACGACCGCCTGGTTCTACGAGCCCTACACGGACGATCCCAGCACCGCCGGCCTGCTGACCACCGACACCACGGCGCTGCGGGAGTGGATCCTGGCGGCCGACTCGGCCGGCCTGCACACCATCGTGCACGCCATCGGCGACCAGGCCAACGATTGGCTCCTCGATGTCTTCGCCGAGGCCCAGGCCAGGAACGGTGCCCGCGACCGGCGTCAACGCATCGAGCACGCGCAGCACCTCAGGGCCGATGCCATCCCGCGCTTCGGAGCGCTCGGGGTGATCGCGTCCATGCAGCCCTACCACGCGGCCGACGACGGCCGTTGGGCGGAGAAGCGCATCGGTCCTGAGCGGATCAAGACCACCTACGCGTTCCGCTCCCTGTTGGATGCCGGCGCGCCGCTGGCCTTCGGATCGGACTGGACGGTCGCACCCTTGAGCCCCTTCCTGGGGATGGAGGCCGCCGTCACCCGCCAGACCATCGACGGGGCGAACCCCGAAGGCTGGGTGCCGGAGCAACGTATCACGCTCGAAGACGCGCTGGTCGCGTATACGCGCGGGGGCGCCCGAGCGGGCTTCATGGAGTCGGAGGTCGGAAGCCTGGAGGTGGGAAAGGCCGCCGATCTGGTGGTCGTCTCCGGGGACCTGTTCGGTACCGAGCCTGACCGCATCGGGGAGCTGGTCGCGGACCTGACCGTGGTGGACGGAACGGTGGAGTACCGACGGAGGTAGCGCTGGCAGGTTCGAGTCGGAGGCTTTGAACGAAGCGGTACGCAGGCGCCACAGTGAGCGCCGACAGGAGTGGTCGAGTGGCGGAATCGAGACAGCCCGAAACGGGTTTGGAGGCGCTGCGGCAGAAGGCGATCGACGCGCTCTGCGAGACGTTCGCGCAGGACCACATCACGGTCGGCGAGTTCGAGCGCCGCGTGGACCTGGCCCATCAAGCCGAGTCCACGGCCGACCTCAAAGCCCTGCTCGACGATCTGCCCAAGGTCGGGGGCCTGGTGCCGCACCAGTCGACCGGGGAGATGGCGGCACGGCCCCGGGTCTCCCCCGCCGGACGCGTCAAGGAGCGCGAGCTCATGGTGGGCGTGTTCGGTGGCACCCACCGAGCGGGCCACTGGTTCCCGGCCCGACGCAGCGTGGCCATCGGCATCATGGGAGGGGCGAAGCTCGACTACCGTGACGCCGCCCTCCCGCCCGGGGTGACCGAAGTGACCGCCGTGGCTGTCATGGGTGGCATCGAGATCATCGTCCCTCCGGACGTGGTCGTCGACGCCAGCGGTCTGGCGATCCTGGGCGGCTTCGACCACCGCTCGGAAGAGCCCGCCACCCACGATCCCGAGGCCCCCATTCTGAAGGTGAACGGCCTGGCCCTCATGGGTGGCGTGGAGATCAAGACCCTGTATCCGGGCGAGACGCCCCGACAGGCGCGGCAGCGACGACGGGCCCTGCGGCGGGGGCGACACAAGGAGCTGGGAGACGGAAGCTGATGACGAGCCCGCGTGAGATCGGGATCATCTCCGTCCCCATGGACCTGGGCGCCGGGCGGCGCGGAGTGGACATGGGGCCGTCCGCGATGCGCATCGCGGGCCTGCAGGAGTCCTTGGAGTCGCTGGGTCACACCGTGCGCGAGGCCGGGCGCGTAGAGGTGCCCGGTCAAGAGCTCGCGCGGCCGGGGGACGCCAAGGCCAAGTACCTGGAGGAGATCACCGCAGTCTGCTCACGCACTCGCGAGCTGGTGGCCTCCGTGCTGGAGCGCGGCCAGTTCCCGCTCATCCTGGGGGGCGACCACTCCTTGTCCATCGGATCGGTGGCGGGCGTGGCGAACCACTACCGATCGAGAGGACAGTCCATCGGACTGATCTGGTTCGATGCACACGCCGACATGAACACGCCGGCCTCGACCCCCAGTGGCAACATCCACGGCATGGCGCTCTCCGTTCTGCTCGGCGACGGCCCGGAGGCGCTCACCCGCCTGGCTGGTGGGCACGCTTCGGTCCTGGCGGAGCATACCAGCATCGTGGGCGCGCGGGACCTCGACCGCACCGAGGCCGAGATCGTGCGCACATCGGGCGTGCGCGTCTTCACCATGTCCGAGATCGACGACCGTGGGATGGGCGCGTGCTGCGAGGAGGCCATCGCGCGAGCCAGCACGGGCACTGCCGGCTTCCATTTGTCGTTCGACCTGGATGCGATCGATCCCATTGTGGCTCCCGGTGTGGGAACCCCCGTGCGGGGTGGGATCACGTACCGGGAGGCCCACCTCATGTGCGAGAAGGCTGCGCGAACCGGTTGCTTGCTGTCCATGGACCTGGTGGAGCTGAACCCCGTGCTGGACAGTGAGAACCGCACGGCGCACCTCGCCGTGGGCTTGATCGCCAGCGCGCTGGGCAAGACCATCGTCTGACGTCCCCATGTCGTTGCCGCCCGAGCCAAGGGGCTGGGCGGATCGTCGATCCCCACCCCCGGCCACACCATTCGATTGGAGCGTGAAATGGCGCTGACCGAACTCACCAAGAATCTCCTCCGCATCTTCGCAGGTCTGATGTTCTGGCAGCACGGCGCGCAGAAGCTGTTCGGATGGCTGGGCGGCAACGCGGTCGGCGGTTGGTTCAGTTGGCCCTTGGGGTTCGCCGGCCTCCTGGAGTTCTTCGGCGGGGCCCTGATCCTGCTCGGGCTCTTCACGCGCCCGGTGGCGTTCCTGCTGGCCGGGCAGATGGCGGTGGCCTTCTGGTGGAGGCACTTCCCCAACGGCTTCTGGCCGATCCAGAACGGCGGAGAGTTGGCGGTGCTCTACACCTTCATCTTCCTGTTCCTCGTCGCGCACGGCGGGGGGGACTTCAGCGTGGACGGTTGGCGCAAGAAGCGCGGCCCGTCGCAGTAGTCACGAAGGCGCGCCGGCCGGAGTCGTCGCACAGGGTGAGGGTCGTGGTCTCCTCGGAGGGTCGCCCCCCGAACGGCGAGGCGCCCGACCTCGGAGAACGGAGGCCGGGCGCCGGTTCGCACTCATGGAGTGCGCGAGCGAGTCGGTGCGGAGCGTCTTACTCGCAATGCTCCGCGAAGGCAGCCCTGAGATCATCGGCGATCTGGTAGGGGCTGCGCCCCTCGATCGAATGACGCTCCATCATGTAGACCAGCTCGCCATCCTTGAACAGGGCCACGGACGGTGAGGACGGCGGGTACCCCGTGATGTATTCCCGGGCCCGATCGGTGGCGTCCAGGTCCTGACCCGCGAAGACGGTGGTCAGGACCTCGGGCTTGGAGCCCTCCTCGAGCGACATGACCACCGCGGGGCGCATGGAGCCGGCCGCGCACCCGCACACCGAGTTGACGACCAGGAGCAGGGTGCGTTTCTCACCGGCGAGGAGGGCATCCACCTCGTCCGGCGTGCGCAGCTCCTGGAATCCGAAGCGAACGAGATCCTGGCGCATCGGGGCGACCATCATCTCGGGATAGGGCATTCTCACACTCCTCAGGAACGAGTCGATCGCGAGTACGGTTGCTCGGGGCCGTGGCCTCCGAGGGCTATGTAAGGGGAGAGTCAGACAATATAGCAACACCGGGGCCGGAACCTGGGGGGTTGCGGTGCCGAGGGCTCCCGGGGGCGCGTAAGCGGGGGGAGGGCGACGGCGTATCGGACCGAGATCTCGGTCGGAACGACGGCTGGCCGGGACACTCGCTCCCTGGAAAGGAACCGGCCGTGCGACGCTTTGCGGGGCTTCCAACGGTCAGCCTGTTCGGGGCCGCGACTGCAGTGGCCTGCCTACCCGGTCCCTCCGGGCCGGGCGCCGATGGCGACGGCTGCCCGGGTGCGTCCTATCCCGATTGGGGGACCTCCGCCTACGTCTTGCCCTACCCCGTGGGGATGGCCTACCGGACGGGGCTCACCAACTGCGGAGGCTCGTATCATTCCCAGGGGCTACCCGACGCGTTCGCGGTCGACTTCGACATGCCGATCGGGTCCCTGGTCACGGTCTCTCGCCCTGGGGTGGTGGCCTACGTGGAGGAGGGTGGCCAGGACTACTCGTTCCCCAACAACCTCGTGGTCGTGGACCACGGGGATGGGAGCTTTGGCGAGTACATGCACCTGACCGAGTCGGGGGCCCTGGTCGAGGTCGGGGATTCCGTGCAGCTCGGGGATGCGATCGGGTACAGCGGAGCCACCGGGCTGGCCGGCTATCCCCACCTGCACTTCGTAGTGGCCCGCGGCGACTTCGCTTGGCCCTATGAGTCGATGCCGGTGAACTTCCGGAACACCGAGGCGAACCCGCGCGGACCGGCCGGTGGGACCGTCTACGAGGCCAAGGCCTACTGAGGCGCTCGCGGGGCGCCTTGGCCTGGCGGGAGACCGCCTCGTTGACGCCCCTGGTCCTGACTCTGAACTTCAACGCTCGGAGCACCCCTGCCGGCTCCACGCCCGGCCCGGGGCCCAGTCGTCTCCTGTCCGGGGAAGCGTTCGAGCCGTGCCTGCCGCTACCGACATCGTCCGCCTCAGCGTCAATGGACAGGGCCAGGAGGTGGGGGTGCCCGCTCACTTCACCCTCCTCGAGGCGCTGCGCTACGTCCTGGGCCTGACCGGCTCCAAACAGGGCTGCGACAAGGGCGACTGCGGCGCCTGCACGGTGCTGCTGGACGGGGTGCCGGTGCTCTCCTGCCTGACACCGGTGCTCGAGGCCGCGGGGCACCGCGTGGTGACCGTGGAAGGGTTGGCCGATGGGGCCGAGCCCCACCCCCTTCAGGACGAATTCGATCTGAACGGCGCCGCCCAGTGCGGATTCTGCACGCCCGGGATCCTGTGCTCGGCCGCAGCGCTGCTGGCGGAGCAACCGGCGCCCACCCGAGCCGCCATCCAGGAAGCACTCTCCGGGAACCTGTGCCGCTGCACGGGCTACGCGAAGATCTACGACGCTGTCGAGCGGGCGGGGGCCCGTCTGGAGGCTTCTGCCGATCTGGCCGCTCGTTTCGGGGCTCGGGTCCGGGGGGAGAGATGAGCGAAGAGACGCCCGCCTACGGGACGCCGCAGAATCGGCGTAAATCCAAGTCCGACTTACACATCGTTGGAAAGCCCCAGCGCAAGATCGAGGGGCTGCAGAAGTCCACCGGGCGGGCGGTCTACACGGACGACCTCACGCTGCCCGGCATGCTGCACGGCAAGATCCTGCGCTCGCCCCACCCCCACGCCGAGATCGCGTCCATCGACACCTCCCGGGCAGAGGCCCTGCAGGGAGTCGAGGCGGTGGTGACCGGACGGGACATGCCGGTCACCTACGGCATCATCCCCTGGACGCCGGACGAGTATCCGCTCTGCCTGGACCGCGTCCGCTTCATCGGCGACGGCGTGGCGGCGGTGGCGGCGGTGGACGAGGACACCGCGCTTCAGGCCCTGGACCTGATCGAGGTGGAGTACCGACCGCTTCCGGCGTATCTGTCTCCTGAGGATGCCCTGGCCGCCACCGGCGACTACATCCACGAGCCCTCGAAGCCGGGCCGGAACGGCAACGTCACCAAGGTGGTGCGGCTGGCCTTCGGTGAGGTGGAGGCGGGCATGGAAGCCGCCGACCACGTCGTCGATGGCGAGTACTTCTTCGAGGGCACCACGCACGCGGCCATCGAGCCCCACTGCGCGCTGGGGCAATGGGAGCCGGACGGGAAGCTCACGGTGTGGTCGTCCACCCAGGTGCCCCACTATCTGCAGCGCGAGCTGGCCCGGGTGCTGGAGGTGGATCCGGCCAAGGTGCGGGTGGTCCAGCCGCTGGTGGGTGGTGCCTTCGGAGGGAAATCGGAGCCGTTCGACCTCGAGTTCTGCGTGGCCAAGCTGTCCATGAAATCGGGACGGCCGGTCAAGATCCTCTACACGCGGGAAGAGGTCTTCTACGCCCACCGGGGACGCCACCCCTTCCACATGCACTACCGCACGGGGCTGACGGCGGCGGGTAAGATCACGTCGGTGGACGCCAAGATCACCCTGGACGGCGGGGCCTACGCGTCTTTCGGGCTGGTGACCACCTACTATTCGGGGCAGTTGCTCTGTGCCCCCTACGACCTGCCCGCCTATCGTTTCGACTCCACGCGGGTCTACACCAACAAGCCGGCCTGCGGGCCCAAGCGCGGGCACGGCTCCGTGCAACCCCGCTTCGCCTTCGAGGTGCAGCTGGACAAGCTGGCCGAGAAGGCGGGCTTGGACCCCATCGAGCTCCGGCGCCTCAACTTCATCGGCGAGAACACCCGCACGGTCAACGAGCTCAGGGTGACGTCCAACGGCTTCCTGGAGTGTCTGGAGGCGGTGGAGGCTGCCAGTGGCTGGAAGGAGCGCTGGCGCCGCCTCCCGTTCGGACGGGGCCTGGGGGTGGCGGGCTCCACCTACATCTCCGGGACCAACTACCCGATCTACCCCAACGACATGCCCCAGTCCGGGGTGCAGATCCAGATCGACCGCTCAGGCCGGGTCTCGGTGTTCAGCGGCGGCTCGGAGATCGGGCAAGGCTGTGACTCGGTGGTGGCCTACATCGCGGCCGAGGAGCTCGGGGTGCCGCTGGACCACGTGCGCGTCTTCCGGGGCGACACCGACTTCGTGCCGGTGGACCTGGGCGCGTACTCCTCCCGCGTCACCTTCATGCTGGGGAACGCGGCCATCGACGCGTCCCGAAAGCTCGCGGAACAGGTCCGCTCGGCGGTGGCCGCGGAGTGGGACTGCGAGCCCGGCGACGTGCGCTTGGTGGCAGGGAAGGCCGTCCAGCTCTCGAGCTCCGACCGGAGTCTCCCCATCCGCGAGGCGTTCAACCTGGCCGAGGCGCGCTTCGGCACCTTGGGCGCTACCGGCTCCTACAACACCCCCAAGGACGTGCACGGCAGCTACCGGGGCGGCACCATCGGGGCTTCGCCCGCCTACTCCTTCACAGCCCACGTGGCGGAGGTGGAGGTAGACGTGGAGACCGGGGTGGTGCGGGTGGACAAGATCTGGGTGGCCCACGACTGCGGGAAGGCGCTCAACCCTGTGCTGGTGGCCGGCCAGATGGAGGGCTCGGCCTACATGGGCTGCGCGGAGGCTCTGATGGAGGAGCAGATCTTCAAGGACGCCGACCATGGACGGGCCGGCCTCCACAACGCGCCGTCGCTGCTGGACTACCGGATCCCCACCAGCCTGGACACGCCGGCGCTCGAATCCCTGATCATCGAGTCCCACGATCCGGAGGGGCCCTACGGGGCCAAGGAAGCGGGCGAAGGGCCCCTGCATCCCTCCATTCCCGCCATCGCCAACGCCATCCACGATGCCATCGGTGTCCGCATGGACCGGCTGCCCTTCTCGCCGCCCAACGTGTGGCGGCAGATCCAGCGGGCGCGGGAGGCGGGGACCTTGGCAAAGCCGGTGGCTCCGGACCGGACGGTGGCCGCGCGATGAGGGCGCGCGCGGCCTGGCTGACGCTGCTGGTCCTGGCGGTGGGGGGGTGTGCCGAGCCCGGAGAGGCGGGGGCGGTTCAGGCTGACGCCGCGGAGACCGGGGGAAGGGCCGCCCAGCAGGCGCCCCCTGGGACGGGCGACCAACAGGCTGCCCCCATCCCCCTTTCGGGGACTGAAACGCCTGATGACTGGCGGATCCTGGAGGAGCGCATCCGCTGGGCTCGGGAGCAGGGCGTCGACACCCTGCCGATCGGCGAGCGGGTGGCGGCCCTCGGACGCACGTTCGTCGGGGACCCCTACACGCCAGGGACGCTGGAGGTGGCCGAGCCCGAGGCGTTGGTGGTGAACCTGCGCGAGTTCGACTGCGTGACCTTCGTGGAGTCCAGCCTGGCTCTGGCCAGGGTGCTGGGGTCCACCCCCCGGTCCGTCACCGATCCCGCCGCGCTCAAGCAGCGGTTCATCCGGGAGCTGACGGGCCTGCGCTACCGCTCTGGGTCACCGAACGGTTACGCGAGCCGCCTGCACTACTTCTCGGAGTGGATTCTGGACAACGAGAAGCGCGGGCATGTGCGCCAGGTGTCGGCCGAGCTGGGAGGCGTCGAGGATCGGGAGCCCATCCGGTTCATGAGCAGCCATCCGGATGCGTATCGTCAGATGGCCGACCCCGCCGTCCGGGAGGCGATCGCGAGGATCGAACCGGAGCTCCCGAGTAGAATCTGGATTCCGAAAGCGCGGATCGCGGAGATCGCCGACCGCATCCAGGACGGGGACATCATCGCGGCCACCAGCACGCTGGATGGGCTCGATGTTGCCCACACCGGAATCGCGCTCTGGGTCGGTGGAGAACTTCACCTGATGCATGCCCCCCTTGTGGGAAAGTCTGTGGAGATCTCCGAGCTCCCGCTGGCCGAGCGCATCCGTGGGATCCGGAGCCAGGACGGGATCATGGTGGTCCGGCCGCTGGAGGTCGGATGACGAGTGCCGGGGGCAGCGAACATGAACCCATATTTCGGTTCGAAACGAATGTGCAGCGCAACCTCATGGCGTTAAACGTGTTACTGACAAGCGACCGATGCTGCGCCTAGCCCCGTATGCCTATCACAGGCCGGCTGCGGTGGCCGAAGCGGTGGACCTGCTGGCCGCACACGGCGGTGCGGCGATGGCCATCGCCGGTGGAACCGATCTGGTTCCGAACCTCAAGCATCGGTTGTTCACACCCGCGCATCTCGTGAGCCTGCGGGGAATCCACGAGCTCCGTGGAATTCGTGTGGAAAACCGCGAGCTGGTCGTGGGCGCCGGCGAGACCCTCTCCGCGGTGGCGCGTAGCCCGGAGGTGCGGCGGCATGCGCCTTCGCTGGCCGCGGCCGCCCGTCACGTCGCCGGTCCGCAACTCAGGAACGTCGGGACCGTCGGAGGGAACGTCTGCCTGGATACCCGGTGCACCTATTACAACCAGACCCAGTTCTGGCGGGAGGCGCTGGGGTTCTGCCTGAAGAAGGACGGGGACGTCTGCCACGTCACCAAGGTCGGGAAGAAGTGTGTGGCGGCTCACTCGGCGGATACGCCCCCGGTGCTGATGACCCTGGGCGCCGAGCTCGAGCTGGTTGGACCGGAAGGCACGCGGCGTCTTCCTGTCTCCGACTTCTTCGTGGCGGATGGCATCGCGAATACGCGCCGGGGGCCGGCCGAGATCCTGACCCGAATCTTCATTCCAATCCTGGAGTCGCGACGGGGCGCCTACGCCAAGCTGCGGCAGCGGAACGCGATCGACTTTCCTCTCCTCACCGTGGCGGTGGCGGCCACCTTCGACGGCGCTGGGGCCGTCGAGACGCTGGAGGGTGTGGTGACCGCCCTGGGTAGCCGACCCCGGACCCTGAGCGGCTGGAGCGACCGCGCACGCGGCGAGGCCCTCTCTCCGGGGTTGATCGAGGAGCTGGCCGAGCGCGCCCATGCGCAGTGCCACCCGCTCGAGAACATCATCGTCGATCCCGACTGGCGCCGCGCCATGGTGCCGGTCCAGGTGCGGCGCGCGTTACAGCAACTGGTCACCGAACAGTGACGTCACCGATCGATAACTCAGCACTGATCCTGGTCGACATCCAGATGGACTTCTGCCCGGGTGGGGCCTTGGCGGTCCAGAGCGGAGACGAGGTGGTGGCGGTGGCCAATCGACTGGCGGCCCGTTTCCCCCTGGTAGTGGCCACCCAGGACTGGCACCCGGCCCACCATCGGAGCTTCGCTTCCCAGCATCCCGGCAGAAGCGTCGGGGACGTCATCGAGCTGGACGGGCTGCCCCAGGTGCTCTGGCCGGACCACTGCGTCCAGGGCACCTCGGGCGCGGCCTTCAACGCCGATCTGGACACCCGACCCGTGGAGGCCGTCTTCAGGAAGGGGACCGACCCGGCCATCGACTCCTACTCCGGGTTCTTCGACAACGCCCGGCGGAAGCGCACCGGTCTGGCGGGCTACCTCCGGGACCGGGGGGTGAAGACGCTCTACGTGATGGGGCTGGCCACCGACTACTGCGTGCGGGCCACCGCATTGGACGGGGTGGAGCTGGGGTTCGCGGTGCGCCTCATTCCGGAGGGGTGCCGGGCGGTGGACCTGGCGGCGGGGGATGGGGAGCGGGCGATCCGGGAGATGGGGGAGGCGGGGGTGGGGGTAGTGGACCCCGGCGCGCTGGAGCGTCTGGCCTCAGCCTGAGGGGCGCTCCCCGGCGCCCCCCGGCCGCCCGGTTTGACCGAGTGCCTAGTGTAGCATAGACATCATCTCCCGCCCTTTCCGCCGCACCCCAGCCGGCGGGCCGCACCGGCGGGTGCTCCGACTTCTTTCGATCCAATTGGAGACCTCGTGAGAGCACTCCTCTCTGCATTGGGCCTCGCCCTCCTGTTCACGAACGGGCTTGGCGCCCAACAAGCCACCCGGACCCAGCCCATCGAGGGCATGCGGGACAACGGGACCGGCTTCCATGCCCTGGTAGGTGCACGTGTCGTCACCGCGCCCGGGCAGGTGCTGGACAACGCCACCATCGTCATCCGCGACGGTCTCATCCAACAGGTCGGTCGCAACCTGCAGGCACCTGCGGGCGCGCGCGTGTGGGACCTCAGCGGTCTGACCGTCTATCCCGGCTTCATCGACGCGCATGCGGATCTCGGGATGGACGAGGCGGGCGATGTCGGACCCACGCACTGGAATCCGCAGGTGCGCGCTTGGTTCAGCACCACGCGCAGCCTCAAGGACGACGATGCGCGTCGTGCGGCGCTGCGCTCGCAAGGGTTCGGCACCGCCCTGGCGGTACCGACGCAGGGCATCTTCCGGGGCACCGCCTCCGTGGTGAACCTGGGCGATGCCGGCGTCCGCGACCGGGTGCTGCGGCCGGACCTGATCCAGGCCATCGGCTTCCAGCGCTCCTTTGCGCTGGGTGGATCGCCATTCGGCGGGTCCTATCCCAACTCGTCCATGGGCGTGATCGCCCTGATGAAGCAGACGTTCATGGACGCGGACTGGTACATCCGCGCCTGGGACGCCTACGAGCAGAGCGGTCGTGCGTTCCTGCCCCCCGAGACCAGCGAGGCGCTGGCCGCGCTGCGGGACGTGGTGCAAGGCCAGCAGTCGGTGGTCTTCGAGACCACGAGCGAAGAGGAGTACCTGCGGGCGCAGAAGCTCGCCGCCGACTTCCACCTGAACGCCTGGTACCGGGGGAGCGGGCAGGAGTATCGCATCATCGACGTCCTGCGCGGACGCACCGAACCGTTGATCATCCCGTTGGACTTCCCGGACGCACCGGACGTGGACGACCCCGAGGCCGCCCTCAACGCCAGCCTCCAGGATCTGCGGCACTGGTACCTGGCACCGACCAGTCCGGCGCAGTTGGCCGCGGCCGGCGTGCGCTTCGCCATCACCAGCGACGGGCTCTCCTCACTCAGCCAGTTCCTGCCCAACCTGCGCATCGCAGTCGCGCGCGGGCTCTCTCCGGACGCTGCGCTGGCGGCGCTGACCACCACGCCCGCCCAGTGGCTGGGTGTGGACCGCACGCTCGGCACCATCGCCCAGGGCAAGGTGGCCAACCTGGTGGTGAGCGAGGGTGACCTCTTCCGTGAGGAGGCCACGGTCCGCGACGTGTGGGTGCAGGGCCGCGTGTACGGAGTGACCCGCCCGGCCCAGATCGATCCGCGCGGCACCTGGCGGATCGCGTCGGACGACGAATGGGGCTTCGAGGCCGAGCTCCGGCTGGAGGGCCCCCTCAACCGGCTGCGGGGCAGCATCGACATCGCGACGGGTGGGGGCGAAGGCGCCAGCATCGATCTCGCCTCGGCCACGGTGGTTGCGGAGACCGGACGCCTCGAGGTGCGCTTCGATGCGGAGGACCTCGGCTACGAGGGCACCGCTCTGCTCGCCGGGTCGGTCCAGGGTGAGGAGTTCTACGGTTGGACCTCCCTGCCCAACGGCGCCGACCCGTCCTTCCGCGGCACGCGCACCGCAGCCTTCGAAGGCGCGGCCCGCGGTACCGTGGCCATGAACGTGCCCCAGATCGACCTGCCCTTCATTCGCCCGATGATGGAGTTCGGGCGGAGCGCGATTCCGGAGCAGCCCGCTGCGGTGGTGGTGCGCAACGCCACCATCTGGACGCAAGGTCCGCAGGGGCGGCTGGAGAACGCCGACCTGCTTGTCCGCGCAGGCAAGGTGGCCGAGGTGGGCGTGGATCTGAACGCGCCGCGCGGCGCGTTCGAGATCGACGGCACCGGCAAGCAGGTCACGCCCGGCCTGATCGATCCGCACCTGCACTCCGGCGTGAGTGACGTCAACGAGAGCGGCTTCGCGATCGTGCCCGAGGTGCGGATGGGCGACGTGGTCACCCACAACAACATCTGGATGTACCGGCAGCTGGCCGGCGGTCTCACCACGGCGCACGTGAAGCACGGCTCCGCCAACCCCATCGGTGGGGAGAACGTGTTCGTGAAGATGCGCTGGGGAGCGTTGCCCGAGGATCTGAAACTGGAGAACGCCCCGCGCACGGTGAAGTTCGCGTTGGGCGAAAACCCCAAGCGGCGTCAGGGGCGCTACCCGGACACTCGCATGGGAGTGCAGGAGATCATCCGCGATCACTTCATGGCCGCACGTGACTACGAGCGCGAATGGAAGCGCTGGGAGGAGACGCACCAAGGACTGCCACCGCGCCGCGATCTACGCATGGAGGCGATCCTGGACATCCTGAACCAGAAGCTCCTGATCTCTTCGCATGGATACCGCGCCGACGAGTTCCTGGCCCTGATCCGGTTGGCGGAGGAATTCGGCTTCCGTGTCCAGGCCATCCAGCACGGCGTGGAGGCGTACAAGATCGCGCCGGAGCTGGCCAAGGCCGGCGTGGCGGCGGTGGTGTGGAGCGACTGGGGTTCCTTCAAGCTGGAGGCCTACGACGCGACGGTGTACAACGCGCGCATCCTGATGGAAGCGGGTGTGGTGACCTCGCTGCACTCGGACGACTCCGAGATCTCCAGTCGCATGAACTGGGAAGCAGGTAAGTTGCTGCGCACCGGGCTCACCGAGGAGCAGGCTCTGTCCACCGTGACCAATCAGTCTGCCAAGGCGGTGGCCATCGACGACCGCGTGGGCTCGCTGGAGCCGGGTAAGGACGCCGACTTCGTGATCTGGAACGGCGATCCGCTGTCGCAGTTCACGCGCGCCGAACAGACCTGGGTGGACGGACGGCGGTATTTCTCGCTGGACGAAGACAAAGCCATGCGCGAGCAGATCGAGCGCGAGCGACGGCAGCTCATCCAGGCGATCCTCGCGGTGCAGAGCAGCGGCGGCGGGAACGGCAATGCGCCGGCGCGGCGGGGGAGGAACTGACCATGACCACGACCAAGCGAGGCTTCATGAGGAAGGTGCGGATGGGGATGTGCGCGGTGGCCGCGCTCACGCTGGCCGTGGCGCCCCGGTCGGCGGCGGCCCAGGTGCGGATGACGGTGCCGCCCCAGTCCGAGCCGGTGGCACTGCAGGGCGCCACCATCCACACCGTGACCAACGGCGTGATCGAGAACGGGACCATCCTGTTCGAGAACGGACTGATCTCGGCGATCGGCACCGACGTGCAGCTCCCGGCCGGCACTCGGGTGGTGGACGTGTCGGGCAAGCACATCTACCCGGGCCTGATCGACGCCTACAGCACGGTAGGCATCAGCGAGATCGGCGCGGTGGACGTGTCCAACGACGTCAACGAGCTGGGCGACTTCAATCCGAACGTGCATGCAGACGTGGCCGTCAATGCGGAGAGCCGTCATATCGGCACCACGCGTTCGGCCGGCGTGTTGGTGGCGATGACCACACCCGGCGGAGGGCTGATCTCCGGCATGTCGTCGGCGATGAGCCTGGAGGGCTGGTCCTGGGAAGAGATGTCGATGGAGCGCGCGGCGGCGCTGAACGTCAACTGGCCTGATCCGCACCCGCGGCGGCGGCGCTTCGGTGGCTTCGGCGGACCGCGCCAGGAGAACCCGCCCAGCTACGAGGAGCAGGTCCAGCAGATCAAGGACTTCTTCGCCGAGGCGCGCGCCTACCGAGACGCGGTGGCCGCCGGTCAGCAGGTTCGTACCGACTCGCGCTACGCGGCCATGATCCCCGCGTTGGACGGTGACATCCCCGTGGTGGTGGCGGCCGATGGCGCGGCGCAGATCAACGACGCCATCACCTGGGCCAAGTCCGAAGGCGTGCGGGTGGTGATTCGGGGCGGGCGTGATGCCATCCACGTGGCGGACCGCCTGGTGGCGGAAGACGTGCCCGTGATCCTCACGTCGACCATGGCGGCCCCGGAGCGTGCCTACGAAGGGTACGACGATGCGTACGCCACACCTGCCCACCTCTACGAGAAGGGCGTGAAGTTCGCGATCTCCGGAGGGTCCGGTGCGCTCTACAGCAACCGGCTTCCGTGGGAGGCGGGCGTGGCCGTGGCCTTCGGATTGCCTGAGGAAGAGGCGCTCAAGGCCGTGACCATCAACGCCGCCCAGTTCATGGGCATCGACGATCGGGTAGGCTCCCTGGAGCCCGGTAAGCAGGCAACGCTCTTGATCACCACGGGCACGCCTCTGGACATGACCAGCAACATCGAGCAGGCCTACATCCAGGGCCGCGAGATCGATATGATGGACATCCAGAAGTTCTTCTTCGAGAAGTACATGGTGAAGGTGATGCAGTTCAGGCGCATCGCCAGCTGAGCCGGATGCCTCCGGTCACCACGGAGTCCCGATGACACAGAGCGCGCCGCCCTTCGCGGAGCACATCGGCCTGCTGGGCCGGTGGCGAGGGGCGGCGCGCGTCCTGCTGCCGCTTCAACTCGTCCTGGCGTTGTTCGGCTCGCTGGCCGAGGCGCGCCTCGATACGTCGTTCGTTCCCGAGACCCACCTGGAGGGTCAGGGGGCGGCTGCCTGTGCGCTGGCCCACAACCACTTCCTGTGCGTGGTCGGCCGCACCTTGGGCTTGCAGCTTCCCGGCGCGGCCGCGCTCACACCGGCCTCCCCCAGCGTCGCCTTCGTGGTCGTTGCGGTGGCAGAGGAGCTGCCGCACGCCGTCCACGTTCGCTCCCTCCACCTCGCCCGCGCTCCCCCCTTGGCGTGATCGCCTGATCCCGGTCCCACGCGGTCCGGGTCCACCTCATCCATCGATCACAAAGCCGACGTGCGGGGCCGTGTGCCCACACACGGTCGGCGCCGCCATGGGGGAGCCATGAGAAGGCTTCTACACATCCTTGCGCTGAGCACCGTCGTTCTGCTCGGCCTCCTTTCGCCGCTCGCGGCCCAGACCGGCACGATTCGGGGGCAGGTCGTCACCTCGGCCGGCGATCCGGCACCTGCTGCGCACGTACACATCGTCACGCTCGGTCGGGCAGTGGAGGCCGGTCCCGATGGCCGGTTCATCTTCGAGCGCGTCCCCGTGGGCGCCTACCTCGTGGAGGCCGAAAGCGTGGTCGGAGCGGGTTCGCTCCAACGCGTCCAGGTGACCGCAGGCGGCACCACGGAGGTCGTTCTCGCGCTCGATCCCCTCTATCACATGGAAGCGCTGGTGGTCACCGCCGGTCCCGAGGCCCTGCGCACCTCTGAGTTGTATCAGGCCGCCGGTGTGCTCGGAGGCCGGGAGCTGGCCCGAAAGGCTCAGCCCACGTTGGGTGAGACGCTGGCCGGCGAACCCGGGGTCAGTAGCACGTACTTCGGGCCCGGGGCCAGCCGACCGCTGATCCGCGGGTTGGGCGGGGACCGTGTGCGCATCCTGGAGAGCGGTGTCGGCGTCGGAGATGCCTCCAACACCAGCCCCGACCATGCCGTCTCCATCGACCCTGGTTCCGCCTCGCAGATCGAGGTGGTGCGTGGACCGGCCACGCTGCTCTACGGGAGCTCCGCGATCGGGGGCGTCGTCAACGTAGTGGATGAGCGTATCCCCACCGAGGTGGGCGGTGCGCGCGTGAGGGGACACGTCCAGGCGCTGGGGGGCACGGTCGCGGACGAGCGCAGCCTCTCGGGCGAAGCGGGTGGGCACACGGGCCCGCTGGCGTTCAACATCCGCGGTGAGCACCGCACCACGGGCGACTACTCCATTCCTGGCTTCGCCGAGATCGCTCCCGATCCGGGGGAGGAGTCCGGCATCCTGGAGAACTCGGCGATCGAGACCACCAGCGGTGCGCTCGGCGCCTCGCTGGTCGGGGAGCAGGGATACTTCGGGATCGCCGTGGGACGCTACGACTCCCGCTACGGCGTTCCGGGGCACCACCACGAGGACGCCGGAGCGGAGCCGACGCCCAGTGCGGAGGAGGGGTCGGTCCAGATCGATCTGAACCAGCGGCGACTGGACATGGGAGGGTCGCTCCGCACCGCGCACACCATCGAACACCTGCGGGCGCGCTTCGGACTCTCCGACTATGAGCACGCGGAGTTGGAGGGTGGTGCCGTGGGCACCCGCTTCCTCAACAACCAGTGGGAGGGCCGGCTGGAGGCCCATCACCGTGAGTTCGGCCCCTCGAAAGGAGCCCTCGGTCTTCAGTTCTCCAGCCGGGACTTCGAGGCTGTGGGAGAGGAGGCGTTCGTTCCGCGTTCGGAAACCACCCAGTTGGGGCTGTTCGCCTTCGAGGAGCTCGACCTGGAAGCGGCTCGGATCCAGCTGGGGGCGCGCTTCGAGCGACAGGTCTCCACCGAACGAGCCAACGATACGGATCGGTCGCACTCGGGTCTTTCCGTCTCCGCGGGGCTGAACGTGCCCGTCGGGGAGCGGCTGACCCTGGCGCTGGCCACGTCGCGTTCGATCAAGCTGCCCACGCCGGAAGAGCTCTACTCCAATGGGCCCCACTTGGCCACGGACTCCTACGAGGTGGGTGACCCGACCCTGGGCACGGAGAGCGCGCTCAGCGTGGACGCCTCCGCGCGCCTCACCGTGGGTCGCGTTCAGGGATCCGTCACCGGCTATGTGAACCGCTTCAGCGACTTCATCTACGCGAGCTTCACCGGCCAGGAGCAGGACGGCCTGCAGGAGGTCCGCTACACGCAGGCGGATGCCATCCATCTGGGTTTCGAGGTGGACGGCAACGTGGAGGTCTACCACGTCGGTGCGCGTCACGCGGCCCTGCGCTTCGGGGCTGACTACGTGCGCGCCACGCTACGAGACACCGAGGAGCCTCTCCCCCGCATCCCCCCGCCGTCGCTGCGGGGTGGGGTCGAGTTCGACGCCGGCCGCCTGCGGGCCGATCTGGACGTCCGCCGGGCTCTGCGTCAGGATCGGGTCGCGTCCTTCGAGACGGAGACCGCAGGCTACACGCTCGCGGGTGGGTCCGTATCCTACCGGTTCATCCAGGGCGCGGTGGCCCACGACGTAACCCTGACCGGGCGCAATCTGACGGATGCGGAGGCGCGCCCCCACACGTCGCTGTTGAAGGACGTGGCACCGATGCCGGGGCGGGAGCTTCGGTTGGCGTACCGGCTGTCGTTCTAGGGAGTGACCGGAGCGCGCTCGGGACTCCTCACGCGCAGGGCGTGAGGGGTCCGCGCCGCTCCTCGTAGAGCTTCCAGAACAGCTCGTCGCCCTGCGAAAACGCACCTTCGTTTCGGAGGGACTCCGTGAGTACATGTGCGGAGTCCGAAGCCGCCCGGGCCTCACTGCAGCCGGCCCCCGAGGGGACCGGGCCACAGCGGCTTGTGGCGGGTCGAGGTAGGGGTCCGCGTTCGTCGGTCCTACCGCGGCTGGGTGCTGGCCGCAACGACTCCCCTCCCTCAGTTCCCTCCGCCGGGCGCAACCGTGAACTGCTTGGGAGTGCTGCCCAGCACGTTGTAGTCCTTGTCGAACAGGAAGGCGAACAGCTCGAGCGCACCCACGGTCCCGTCAAGCGGATACTTGCCGGTATCCAGCACGGGATTCGCGAATTCCTGGTACCAGCCGCCGTTGTCCTGCACGGTGATGGGCACCATGTCGGAGACCGGGAACATGACCCAGCGCATGTCCCCCGGTGCGCTGGGCTGGCGCGCGTAGAGCTGCGCCACCGTGGCGATGGGAGTGCCGGCCGTGCGCGCCTCGACTTCGACAGTGCGCGTGTCGTTCTCGGCCTGGATGGTGAACGCCCCTACGTTGAGGCTCAACCAGTCGTAGGCGTTCATCTTCCAGACCTCCATGCCGACCGTCGTGTACCGGCCGGAGACGTCCTCCCAGGCGTAGGTGGAGTTCCCTCCCGCGTCGAAGCCGCCGGCGTAGATGGCCTCCGGCCTCAAGCTGGTGCCACTCGGCCCCACGCCGTTGGTCATGGTTCGGTAGCTGCCGATCAGGGGCGCCTTCCAGGAGCCGGATACCTGGGTCGTCCACTGGTTGTCGTACGGCTGACCCACCACTTCAGGAAGCGAACCGATGGCGGTTTGAGCATCGTAGCGCAGCCAGGCTCGGGAGGAGCGCAGGTCGAACGCGTCGGAGAGGCTCCAGGTGAACTCGAGCTCCTGCCCGGCTGTGCCGCTGCTCGGGGTCTGACCGATCGATGCGGTAGGGAAGTCGAGATCCCACGTGTACTTGAGGGAGTAGCGCGGAGAGAGCGTGCCGCCCTTGTCGGCGTAGCTCCAGTCGAGTGAGTAGTACCCCGCGTCGGAGCCCAGGGAACCGTAGCGGCCCGATGTCGTCAGCGAGACGTGATCCAGATTGGCCCCGCCCTGTCCGTCATCCGAGCCCGCGAGAAAGGACGTGCCGCTGGAGGTGGTGTAGCGCAGCGCCAGGCTCAGCGAGAGGTCGTCGAATCCGCTGAGGTTGTCGGTTCCCGTGAAGGCGAGTGACTTGCCCGTCGGATTGATGTCCAGGTCCTTCAGGTAGTTGGCACCCACCAGCAGCTGGCCGGTGGGCGGCGTGAAGTCGCCGTACCACCGATTGCCGACGGCGATCTGCGTGGTGTTCAGGGCACCGCTGCAGTCGATGCGGGCGAACTGGGCCTGTCCCTCCGTGAGAGCGTCGCTGTTCGCGACCGGCACCAGTGCGGACAACGTCGGGCCCATTCGCCAGTCGCACTGAAGGGAGGACTCCCAGCCGATATCCTGGATGGTGGGACTCGAGCCCGTCCAACCGAATCCACTCGCCTCTGCGTAGCCCTCGAAGTCGATCCCGGACCGGACGTAGAAGGTCTGACTGGGTAGGACCTGCGTGCCGTAGGCGATGTGCTCGGCTCCGGCCAGGTCCCAGTAGGCATCGGTGCCCTGCAACGGTGCTTGCAAGCCAGGGAGGCCGTTGATGAGTTGGACGGACTGAGAGGTGTTGTCGGTATAGAACGCGGTGACACCGGTGATACGCCTCTGACTGGCGATCCCACCGACGGCGTTCCCTCCCTGGGTCCAGGATCTGGAAGAGTCCAGGGTCACGTTGACCACGCCCCCCGAGGCTTGTGAGCCGTATCTCAGGGTCCCTTGGGGACCGCGCACGACCTCGATGCTCTCGATGTCGATGTCCAGCGCCCGGAGAGTGCGCCCGTCGCCGCGCGGAAGGTAGATGCCGTCGAGGGCCGTTGGCGCGAACACCGTCTCGCCGTTCGTGCCCTGCGTGGAGAGGCCGCGAAGGTGGACGTAGGCCGCGGGCTGGTTGGCGATCCCCACGGCGGTGCCCGAGGCGGGGGTACCGACGACGCCGCCGTTGACCTGCAGCTGCCCGCCCAGCACGGCGGGCCCGTTCGAGATCAGGTCCGTCACGCTCACCCCGCCGCCCTGCAGCTGCTCGACGTTGAGCGAGCTGATGGAGATCGGAACCTCCTGAACGCCCTGGGTGACGTTGCGGAAAGCGGCCATGCCGCCCAGGGCGTCCCCAGCCGCCGAGAGCGCTGGGCCGGCCCCGCCGTTGAGGGGAGCCCGGCCCACGGGGAGGCTGTCGAGGAACAACACGATTTCCCCGTCGAAGGCGTTGCCCACCTCGTAGCTCACCTCGACTACGACGGCTCCGGAGAGCTGGCTCGGGTCGACCGGCTGCCCATTCCTGGTGATCGCTCCTATGGAGAGCGACGGGGTCAGCGCCTGCACGGTCACGACCAGCGTGGCCGTGGCCCCACTGGCGGCGGCGGTGATGGTCGCGGTCCCCGCCCCGACACCAAGCACCTTACCGGCCGCCGTCACCGTGGCCACGGCGTTGTCCGCGGAGCTGTAGATGACCGAGCTGCCATCGCTCGCGGTGGCCACCACGGTCAGGGTGTCCCCCTGCGAGAGGGTGGGCGCGGGCGTGGTGAAGGTCACCGTCGCCGAGGGCGGCGGCGGTCCCATCCCGTCGTCACCGCCCGAATCGCACGCGCTTCCTACCAGGGCGAGGGCGGGCAAACAACAGAGGAGGAGCGCAGATACGGGGAAGCGAGTCATGATCGGCTCGGGTGCAGAGGGAACGCGACAACACACCCTCTACGCCCGAAAACCGAGCGAAAGCGATCATCGCGAGGCCTGGCCGGCCCCCGCGCGGGAGCCATCCCCCCCGGTCAACGGCCTCGCAACGTGATGTTCCCGTTGACCGTGACCAGCTCGATCACGCCGTCTCCCGCGCCCAGCGTCCCCCGCAGCGTGCGGCTGGTGCTGATGGGGTCCAGGATGGAGAGGTTGGAGACGCTGATCGATCCGTTGGTCACGGAGGCCGTCACATCGGCCGAGATGGCGGCAGGGACGCTCAGCAGCACGTTTCCGTTGACATTGGTGAGCTCGACCCGGCCAGCGAGCGGCGGATCCACCTCGGCGTCGATCAGGCCGTTCACCAGGTTCACGTCGACATCGGCTTCCACGTCGCGCAGCGTGACGTCTCCGTTGACGTGCGTCACCTCGACGCGTCCGCTGGTCCCACGTACCACCACGCTGCCATTCACGTTGGTGATCGTGGATCGGAACGAGGACGGCACCGTGATGCGGTACTCGACGGTGTAGCTGCGCCCGAGCGTGTGCTCCGGCTGGATCGTGGACACATGCACCTCGGTCGCCGACGTCTCCACCCGCACGTCCAGGTTGTCGAGATGGCGCTCGGCATCCGCGACGCTTTCCGAACCCACGGTGCGGTCGCCCTCGATGGTCACGTCCGTGGCCGCCGGGTCCGCGGCCACGTCGATATCGCCGCTGATCCCGTCGAGGCGCAGGCGGAAGCGGTTCTCCGCAGCGATGACGTGCCGGAACGAGGCAGTGGCCTCGAAGCGGGTGTCGTTGACCTCGTTATCGTCATCGAAGATGTCGATGACCACGCAGGATGAGACGGCGGCGGCCAGTAGGACGAACAGGGAGAGATGAGCCGCCGAGCGGGCCAGGGATGCACTCTTCATGGGTGCTACTCGATCGGCGAGCTCCGCTTCCCCTCGCTCCGTCCGAGCGGCGCTCGCCGAACCGACGCTCCGGAGCGGGTGCCGTGCACTTCCGGCACCGAGGCCTCGTCAGGCCTCCCCTCCCTGAAGGATACGTGCCGCGACCCCCCAGGTGTGTCAGGCAGGCCCCGCGGACCCGGGTGGGGCGGCTCCGGAGCGCCCCGGGGTTCAGCGCGGCGTGAGGCGCTGGCGGGACTCGGTGGCGGCTTCGACCCGGGCCCGGGAATAGACCACCGGGAAGTAGCGGTCCGCCGCCCAGAGCGGGAACAGATCCCGATAGTGCGGATCGTCGGGGTCGCCGGCCTGCCCCGGCGTGTTCGTTCCGACCGCGTTGTCCCAGTGCTCGGTGTCCACGATGATCCGGAACGATGCTCCGGACGTCTGGTTGTCCCCCCCGCCGGTGGCGCCCACGGTGGACCCATCGCCCCCGCGGGGAGCCGGGCCGACATCCAGGCGCGCCCGCAGACCGGCATTGACCGCTGCGGAAAGCGGATGGCGGATCAGCGCGTGCTTGTATCGCTCCTGGCCGTAGCGCCACCCTTTCATATCCGAGCCCAACTGTCGGCGGAGGCTCGCCACCGCGTCCTCCAGCGCCTTCACCAGCAGCGCGTCCCGCCCTGCGAGCGGGTCACCGATCGAGGTGCGCCCCGCCGTCACCTGTGGATCCATGGCTCCGAACTCGCCCGGCGGGGCAGTGAGCCAGTCGAGGGTCCGTTTCAGGGAAAGCGATCCGAAGTGCTCCCGCTCACCCGGACGCACCATGGCGTCGCGAACCTCGTCACGCAGCGCGCGCTCCCACGCGACGTAGATGCCCGCTTCGATCGAGGTCGGCTCCAGCACGAATGGACCGGTGGACTCGGGATCGCGTGTGCTGCTCGACCCCCAGTTGAGCAGCATGCGGCGGGCGGCCTCGGCTGTGGCGTTGCCCGACGAGACGTCCCGCAGCAGGGGAACCAGCGTACGTGCCGGAATCGATGTGTAGTCGGTCTGCAACCGCATCATGTCAGCGATCGCGAGCTTCCGCCCGCCGTCCAACACCTCGTTCACGCGGGCCCATCGATAGGGGTCGGCCCACTCCCAGCCCACGGCCTCACGACGGTGCGGATAGTCCAGCGCCGTGAGGTTGGAGTTGGCAGTGCCGAAGTAGCCGACGGCAGGGTTGATCACGTGCGGCTTGGACCTGATGGGCAGGTAGCCGTCCCACTCGTAGCGGCCGTCGCCCGGGACAGGGACCAGGCCGCTCCAGTTGCGTCGGATCGGCGCGATCCCCACGGCCTGCCAGCCGATGGTGCCGGCCCGATCGGCCCACACCATGTTTTCGCCCGGGATGTTGGAGTAGTTGCAGGCCTCCACGAACTCCTCCCAGGTGCGCGCCTGGTCCATGCGCAAACTGGCCAGGTAGGGAGAGCCGCCGATCTCCATCCAGGCGGCGCGCACGGCGTAGGCGACGTGGTTCGACGCGTCTTCGTGCACGACCGGGCCGTGCCTCGTGTATTTGAGCTCGACCACGACCGGCGCGGCCCCTTTGACGCGGATCGTGTCCACGACGACCCGCATATCCTCCCAGCGGCCCTGATAGCGGTACTGGTCGGGGTCCGCCGGGTTGGTCTCGTAGACGTACAGGTCTTCCCCGTCGGTGCTGAACACCGTCAGGCCCCAGGCGCCGTATTCGTTGTGCCCGATGGAGATGCCAGGAATGGTCGGCTCCCCGCCCCCGATCACGTTCCAGCCGGGTGCCACCAGATGAGCCCAGTAGCGCAGCGACGGCGCTCCCTGCGCCCGGTGCGGGTCGTTGGCCATCATCGGGAAGCCGGAGAGGCTGCGCGTGCCGTCAACCACCCAGTTGTTGCTGCCGATATCGGCGCGCGCTTCGGTGTTCAGACGGTCGATCTCCGCACGCGTGGCCGCGGCGAGCTGCTCGTAGCCGTCCTCGGCGTCGCGATCGGCTCGGTTTCGCATCGCGGGGTCGACGATGTGTTCGGGCCGGAACTGCACCGGCCGACGAAACGCGTTGTACAGCCGCAGGATATCCTGCGAGAGCAGCGAGCCGTCGATGACGGGATCGAGCGTGAGGTCGGGATCGCCCGGCGCGGCCGGATGGAAATACTCGAGCGAGCGCACCCGATCGGCGCCTACCGCGTGCACGGCGCGGCCGTAGCCCAACTCCGCGCCGATGTTGCCCAGCAGCCCCTGGTGCCGTGAGATCACCACGTCCGGTGTCCAGCGACCCGGCCGAATGCCCAGCAGCTCGAACTCGACGGGCAGGAGCGTGGGATCGCGTTCCGTTTCCTCGATCCAGGCGTTCACGCCTCGGACATAGGACTCGACGATCTCGACCCCGTCCGGATGGTAATGGCTGAGCTCCTGCTCGAGATTGCCGCGGAACATGAAAAGGCGCGTGCCGCGGTCGCGGTCCACCTCCGCCGCACCCAGGATCTCCGCGACGGTACCCGTGGCCTGCCGACGCCACAGCTCGAACTGGAACGTGCGGTCGCGGGCAGCCGCGTACCCCTGGGCGAAGAACAGGTCTGCCTGGTTCTCCGCGTAGATGTGGTTGATGCCCCAACGGTCCTTGAGGATCTCGACGGGCGCGGCCAGCCCGGGCACGCGAATGGTCTCGGCAGCGCTGGAGACGGCCGGGGCCTGCCCCTGGAGCGGCGAGGGGCGGGGACCGAAGGCGGTGCCGCCGAGGAGGACTGCGACGAGGATGAGGAGCGGACGGCGCATGGCTTCCTTCCGTGCGGTCGGGGCGGATCGTCGCGGACCATCATGGGGAGCGGACCGCGCAGCGGCCAGGCTGCCCCGGTCCTGCGGCATCGACGAGGAGGCTGTGGTGTAACGGGGGCGGCCACACCGGGGTAGGGTCGGTCGCAGACGCGCCGACCGGGCCCGTCTCCGCCACTTCTGCATGGACCGTCCATGAAGATGATCGTGGGTGTGGGAGCGGCGCTTGGGGTCGGGCTGCTCCTGATGAGCCAGACCAATGCACCTCGTGTCCGGTCGGTGAACGATCGAGCCGGCGCGTCGGTGGGCCAGTGTGCTCCGCTCGAACGCCGGATCGATGCAGCGCTGCAGAGGCGCTTCGACGAAGTCGTCGACGATGCGGCCTCGAGAGGCTTTGCAGGAGGGGTCGCGATCCTACGCGACGGCGCCCTGATCTACGATCGGGTGGCCGGAAACGCCGCGCTGGACGGAGCCGTCCCTGTCGGCGCGACCACTCTGTTCCACGTCGCGTCGATCACCAAGTACTTCACGGCCGCGCTGGTGATGAAGGCCGTGGAGGAGGGCCGTCTGGAGCTGGACGACTCGCTGGGGACCGTGTTGTCCGACGCTCCCGGGACGTTGGGCCCGTTGACGTTGGCCGATCTGCTGGCCCACCGCTCGGGTCTGGGTTCGTCCTACCGCGGCGAGCAGGAGACCGCCCGAGCCGAGGCACTCTCGGCCTTGGGCGAGGCGCCTCCCGATCCCGAGCGCGCCGGGCGCTTTCGCTACTCGAATGACGGGTACGACCTGCTCGGCATCGTCCTCGAAACCGTGTACGACCGTCCTTACGAGCGGCTCCTGGCAGAGAAGATCTTCGGGCCGGCCTGTCTGGAGCACGCCGCCCACTGGGCAGAAGTCGACGTCCGAGACGCCCACGTGGTCAGTCAGCCGCTCCGCTCGCTCGGGCGTCAGATCACCCGGCGCAACTACGGCATGCTCTCCTCCGCCGGGCTGCTCATCACGGCCCGGGATCTGGTCCGGTACGAGCACGCTCTGGAAGAAGGTGACGTGCTCAGCGCCGAGGCGCGCTCGGTCCTCTGGACGCCCCGTGACGAGATGTCCCTCGGCGCGTCCACCTACGGCGCCTTCCTGAGCGAACGGCCGAACGTGGGGCGCGTGCTCAACGCGCGAGGGAATGAGGACTGGGGCGACAACGCCATCCTGAACCACTACCTCGATCGGGACGTGATCGTGGCGGTCGTGACCAGTCGTGGCCCCGCCGAGGACAGCGGGGCGCCGTATTTCCGAAACGAGTTGTCGGACAAGATCGAGGCGATCCTGTTTCCCGAGGTCGGACCGTGAACATCCAGATCTTCGGAACCAAGAAGAGCAAGGAGACACGCGCAGCCCTTCGCTTCTTCGCGGACCGCCGCATCCCGGTCCATTTCGTGGACTTCGCGGTGAAGGGACCCTCCAAAGGCGAGCTCTCCCGCTTCGTCCAGAAGTTCGGCGTGACCTCTCTGGTGGACGAGAGCTCGAAGCGCTACGCCGAGCTCGGGCTGAGGGCGGCGCACCTGTCGGACGAGCGTTGGATGGACACGCTCGTCGAGGAACCTCTGTTGCTCAGGCAGCCGCTGGTGCGGAACCAGAGCCAACTCACTGTGGGTGACGCCAGCGGAGAGTGGAAGCGGTGGGTGGAGGCGGCCAAGGGATGATCGTTCCCCTGGCAGGCGTAGTGGTAGGCGCGCTGGGCAGCAGCGCCTGGGCCCTCAATCGCATGGCTCTGGCTACGCTGCGTCCACCGGTTCGCCCCGTGCAGCGCACGCCGAGTGACGCCGGGCTGGTTCATGAGGAGGTCGAGTTCTCCTCCGGCGGTCTCACGCTGCGGGGCTGGTGGATCGAGGGCTCCCCGCGCGCTGAGGCGCCAGCGGCCGTGTTGGTGCACGGCTGGGCGGCGAACGCCGGCCGGATGATGCCGGTCGCCGAGGCACTGGTGGCGGCCGGCGTGTCCGTGCTCGCCTTCGACGTGCGCGGTCACGGACGGAGCGACGCAGCCTCCGTGGTGACCCTTCGGCACTACCGCGACGACGTCCAGGCGGCGCTTCGCTTCCTCGCAGAGCGCCGTCCCGGGGGCCGCACCGTGTTGGTGGGCCATTCGATGGGGGGCGCTGCTGCGATTCTCGCCACGGCCGACGGCCATCCGGTGGGCGCCCTGGCTCTGCTCGCTGCCCCAGCGGACCTGCTGGAGGTCACACAGGGCTGGATGCGCGACAACGGAGTGCCCGGTCACTTCGCGGTGCCGCTGTTGCTGCCGTTCTGGAGACTCCAGACCGGAGAGCCCTGGAGCCGCCTGCGGCCGGAGGAACGCATCGCCGAGGTCTCGGTCCCGACGCTCATCGTGCAGGGCGGGGCCGACCGCAGGGTGCCGCCCATCCATGCGGATCGGTTGGCCGAGCGTCGGGAGGTGCCGATCACGCGGGTCGAGGACGCCGACCACATGGGGTTGCTGGAGCGCGAAGTGACGCACCGAGCGCTTCTGAGCCTCATCCGCGGGCTGGAAGGCTCGACCGCCTGATCGGCGGCCGGCCACCCCTCCCCCTTTCCCCAGCGCCACTCCCTCCCGAGGTTCGAGCCACCCCGACCAGGGGCGCAGAGCCACAGGATCATCCAGCCGGGGAGGGTGGAGTTGGAGCATATCGCGCGGGGAGGGGACCGACTCCGCAGGATCGGGCTGATCCTGGGTCCAGTGCTGTTCGGGGCGGCCTTCCTGTTCCAGGCGCCCGCCGAGCATCCGACCGCCGGTCGCATGGCCGCCGTGGCCCTGCTGATGGCCACCTGGTGGATCACCGACGCCATACCGCTGTTCGCTACGGCTCTGCTACCGCTGGCGTTGTTTCCGCTGCTGGGCCTGGCAGGAGGAGGCCCCACGGCCACGCAGTATTTCAACGGCACCATCGTCCTGTACCTGGGCGGCTTCCTGATCGCCCTGGCCATGCAGCGCTGGAATCTGCATCGCCGCATCGCGCTCGCCATCATCCAGCGCGTGGGTGGCACGCCCGCCCGCCTGGTACTCGGCTTCATGCTGGCGGCGGCATTCCTGTCCATGTGGATCTCCAACACCGCCACGGCCATCATGATGGTGCCCATCGGGTTGGCCATCGTGGTCACCATGGAAGAGACGTTCGGAACGGAGGATACCCACCCGTTCACCGTGGCGGTGATGTTGGGGATCGCGTACGCGTGCTCGATGGGTGGGATCTCCACACTGGTGGGCACACCGCCCAACCTGTCGTTCTCGCGGATCTTCGCGGTCACCTATCCGGATGCCCCTCCGATCGGGTTCGGCCAGTGGTTCCTGCTGGGCCTTCCGGTGGGCGCCACCATGCTCGTGATCACGTGGTTCCTGCTGACCCGCGTGCTCTACCGCTCCCCGAGCCACGTGCACGCCGACCCCTCGGTGATCGAGGACGAGCGCGCCAAGCTGGGCCCCGCCTCCTTCGAGGAGAAGGTGGTCATGGCGATCTTCGCCACCACGGCGCTGCTGTGGGTGTTCCGGGTGCGCATCAGCCTGGGTGCGTTCGCGATTCCCGGGTGGTCGGAGCTCTTCCCGGATCCGTCTCTCTTCGACGACGGCACCGTGGCGATCGCGCTCTCGTCGTTGTTGTTCCTGATCCCCGCCCGCGATCGTGGGGAAGGCAAGGGGATGATCCTGGACGCGAACGTGATCCGTCGACTTCCCTGGGACATCGTGTTGCTCTTCGGCGGCGGCTTCGCGCTCGCCTACGGATTCCGGGCCACCGGTCTCTCCGACGTCATCGGAGAGCAGTTCGCGGGCCTCTCCGCCGCTCCCCCGCTGCTGATCGTCGCGTCGATCTGTCTGGTGATCACGTTCCTGACAGAGCTCACCTCGAACCTGGCGACCACGGAGATGATCCTGCCCATCCTGGCTTCGGTCTCGGTCGCGGCGGGCCTGCATCCTCTGCTGCTGATGGTACCGGCCACCATTTCGGCCTCGTGCGCCTTCATGATGCCGGTGGCCACTCCACCGAATGCCATCGTGTTCGGCAGCGAACGCGTCCGCATCGCTGAGATGGCCCGCGCCGGCATCGTGCTGAACCTGATCGGAGTGGTGGTGGTGGCCACCCTCTTCTATCTGATCGGTCCCACGGTGTTCGGCATGGACCCCAGCGTGGTTCCGGACTGGGCCCAGAATGCGGTGAGGACGGTACCATGAGCCCGGATCAGAAGCAGGGTGTCACCTCGAAGGGCACACCCAAGTCTCCGGCGGCCTCCGAGTCGCAGGTCTCCGAGCTGATGATGCCCCATCAGGTGAACAACCTGGGCAACGTGTTCGGCGGTGCGGTGCTCTCCATGGTGGACCGTGCTGCCGCCGTGGCGGCCATGCGGCATGCGGGCCAGAACTGCGTGACCGTCTCGATCGACCGGGTAGACTTCAGGGAGCCGATCTACGCCGGCGAACTGGTGACCTGCAAGGCGCGCGTGAACTACGTGGGGCGTACGTCGATGGAAGTGGGCGTGCGGGTGGAGGCCGAGAACCTGCTGACCGGTACTCGCCGCCATACGAACACCTGCTTCCTGACCTTCGTGGCGATCGACGAGCACGGCCGGCCCCAGCCCGTGCCAGCGCTGGAGCCACAGACGGAGGCGGAGCGCAAGCGCTGGCACGAGGCCCAGCGCCGGCGTGAAGTGCGCCAGACGCTCGCCATCGAGCTCGGCGAAGACTATTGAGTGGAGCTCGCGACCGACTCCGCTGACGGAGCGGGCGGGTCGGACGCGTGCGCAGTAGGCCCTGAGCGGGGCCGAGGAGCAACGATGATCGAGGTGGGTAGCGAGGCGCCGGACTTCACGCTGACGCGACGCGTGCGCGAGGCCCCGGTACGGCTCGCTGACTTCCGGGGGGAACGCAACGTCGTTCTTCTTTTCTTCCCCTTGGCATTCTCCGGTACCTGCACGGAGGAGCTCTGTCGCTTCGCAGAAGACTACTCCACCTGGACGGGGCTCGGCGCCGAGATCATCGGGATCAGTGTGGATTCGCCCTGGGTGAACGCCAAGTTCGCAGAGGAGGTGGGTGCGGACTTTCCCATCCTCTCGGATTTCAACAAGGACGTCAGTCGCGCCTACGACGTGCTGTATGACGACTTCTTCGGCATGAAAGGCGTGTCCAAACGCGCCGCTTTCATCATCGACAAGACAGGTGTGGTCCGTTACGCCTGGATGGACGACGACTCGTCCGTTCTGCCGCCCTTCGATGAGATCGCCGAGGCGCTGACCAAGCTACCTTGAGCACGCTGGTCCCCGTCTCCGCCGGCGGCGGAGCGATCCGTTCCCTGCTCCGCGCCTCAGCGCGGCCGTTCTGCCGTGATCACCAGGCAGGGCATGCTGAGGTTCAGCCGGCCATCCGCCTCGACAAAGGGGCGCAGCGACTCTTCGGCGTGCTCCAGGAGCAACTGGAACTGATCATCGTCCAACAGACCGCCCAGCGTCCAGGCGCAGGCTCGCTCCGTTGACACGAGATCCGCCACCGATGCGAAACGGACCGCGCCTTCCACGCGCTGGACGCGAGCGGAAGCAATGCCGGCCTGCCTGCAAAGCTCCTGCAGACGCCGCGGATCCCCGCTGGTGAATGGGGCCGCGAAAGCGCGCGCCACCTCATCGCCGAACAAGCGTTGGAGCAGCACGGTGAGCACCGCATAGCCGGGCGAGTGGTCGAGGGCGTCGCACACGGAGACGGCGAGACGACCGCCGGGTCTCAAGACGCGCATCATCTCGCGGAGGGCTCCGACCTGGTCGTCGAAGAACATGAATCCGAACTGGCTGACCACCGCGTCGAAATTGTCGTCGTCGAAGGGGAGTGCCTCCGCGCGGCCTCTTCGCCACTCGAGGCCCGGCGCGACGCGCTGGGCCACTTCCAACATCTCCGGGTTGGCGTCCAGTCCGGTGATCGAGCCGGCGGGGCCTACGCGCGCGGCCGCCACTCGCGTGAGGGCGCCCGTGCCGCAGGCGACGTCCAGGACGCGCTCACCGGGGGTGAGCCCGGCGAGGTCGCTCATGGTGGAGCCCCAGGGTCCGAAGACGGCCGGGACGAAGTCCTCCTCGTAGATCTGTGCCGGAGAACGGCTGTCGGTCGGGGACATGGGTCCTCGTGGGGGCTTGGGCCCGCGGGAGCCCGCGCAGCGTGTGCGCTGGGACTCCCGACGGGGGCGCGGGAAGGATCTCACCCCGAAGAGCGAGGAACCAGGTCGGTTCGGGTCATGCGGGCGGCTGGAGTGCGTGTAGGCTGGGGGCGGTTCGGACAAGTGACCATGGGCCTACAGGGGCTCCCGGGCGCGGGGCCTGTCCTATGAGCCGGACGCTCGCGTCACAGATAGGAAGGGCGGCATACGCCGTGCTCGTAGGAGGACAGCCCAGACCGATCTAACGGGGAACATCCCATGGTTCGAGAGTTCACGCTGGCGGTCATGCTCTTCGGGGTGGTGGCCGGCTGCGACAAGAGCAAAGCCGACCCCACGGGTCCCGACGATTCCGAACCCCAGGATCCGGGGCCCACGGTGGTCACACCGGTTGCGGGCCGCTTTCCCATCGACGGCGTCGTCGATCTGGCGGCCGTGGGCGGCGTGCGCTCGACGCAGGTGGAGATGCGCGGCGACTTCGGCCAGGGCGCCGCCAGCGGTTCGGTCACCGTCGACTGGGTGGCCGTCAACGACGACCGGCACCTCTATCTGGCCTTCCGCTGGTCGGACGCGACCAGCGACGCGGAGTTCGATGCCACAGGTCCCATCCAGAATGACGGGATCGTGGTGCACTTCGACGATGACGGCAACGGCAGACAGGAGGTCGGGGAGGACGGAAAGGCACTCCTGGCGGCGCTCAGCGGCTCCCAATACGTGGACATGCACACGACGGCGGCGGCCAACCCCACCGACGTCGTGGGGGACGGCCTCGGCCGGATGGCCCGCGTGGCGGGGGGCTGGGCCGCGGAGTTCCTGATTCCCATCGGGGACGATGCCTCCGGCGAAGATGGCCTCAAGACCGCCGCCACCCGCGTGAACTTCCTGATCTACGATGCGGTGCGCCTCCAGGAGGGCGCGGGTGCGGTCGGCTTCGCCTTCGGCAGTGTCGGCGTGGGGACCAACAGCGGTGGCTGGCCCGCGCTTCCTTGGGCGGACGCGGTGGGCTCCGGTCATCCCGAGCTTCCGACCGGCCTCGGTGGCCTGATCGTATTCGTCTCGGATCACGGAGGCCCCCGGGATATCTACAGCTTCGATCCGGCCAGTCGGCAGGTCCGTCAGATCACCTCGGGAACCGGACTGTTCATCGATGGTGTCTCGCTCTCGCACGACCGCACCCGGGTCGCCTTTCACGGAGCGCCGTCGGAGACGGCGTACAACGACTACGAGATCTATTCCATCCGCGTGGACGGATCGGGGCTAACCCGACTCACCGACAACCACATCCTGGACGGCCACCCCGCGTGGTCGCCCGATGACGAGCGGATCGTCTATGCGAGCTACCGGCCGGGCGGCGACTCCCGCCTGGTGCTCATGACGCCGGGCGGTATGGAGCTGGACGTGCTGACGCCGGACGGCGTAGCCGACAACGACCCCGATTTCCTGCCGGACGGTCGGATCGTGTTCAAGACGGACCGGTTCAGCGCTCAGCCCGAGGTGCGCATGGCGGTGATGGATGCGGACGGCGGAGGCGTGCTCCAGATCAGTGGAGCGGCGGGGACCTCCGACCACGATGCCACCAGCAACGGGACGGTGGCCATCTTCGAACGGTTCATGCGCGGCACCAACTATGCGACCGATCCCGAGTCGGGATTCACCCCCTGGAACCTCATCGAAGCGCGTGTGGACGGCTCGGGCGAGCGCACGCTACTGGCGAACGGCTGGATCAACTGGTTGCCGGTGTTCGATCCGTCGGGAACCTACATCGCCCACCTGAGGGGTGTCGGCTATACGGACGTCCAGATCATGCTTCCGGACGGAACCGAGCTGGGCAGACTGATTCCCGGGATGACGCGCGTGTCGTATATGGACTGGAAGTAGATCCGCTATGGACTGGAAGTAGACCCGCTTTGCACTGGAGGTAGATCCGCGGCGCTCCGAACCGTAGGTCAGGCGCGCTCCACCACCATCGCGAAGCCGAGCCCGCCGGCGGCACACACGGTGATGAGGCCCAGCTCCAGATCACGCCGCTTCATCTCGTTGACGAGCGTCATGGTTACACGTCCACCGGTGGCTCCGAAGGGGTGGCCGATGGCGATGGACCCACCCATGACGTTGATGACGTCCTCGGGAGGGTGCCCCACCGCCGTGGCGCGGCCCAGCTCACGCTCGGCGATCTCGTCGGACTCCCACCAGCGCAGGTTGGAGAGCACCTGGGCCGCAAAGGCCTCGTGCATCTCCAGGAGCTGCACGTCGGCCATGGTGATGCCTGCACGGTCGAGCGCGATGGGCGCCGCGTAGTAGGGGCCCTGCAGGAGCTGCTGGGCGGGGTCGAGCGCCGTGAAGGCGTAGCTCTTGATCCAGGCGAGCGGCTCCACGCCGTGGCTGCGTACTGCCTGCTCGGACATCAACAGCACCGCCGAGGCACCATCGGTGAGCGGCGAAGCATTGCCGGCGGTCACCGATCCGAACTTCCGGTCGAACACCGGCTTCAGCTTGCCGAGGGCCTCCAGGTTCGTGTCGGCGCGGATCCCGTTGTCCCGGTCCACCACGGTTTCGTAGGCCTTGCCCACGTACACCGGTGCGATCTCGGCCAGGAGGCGACCGTCCTCGGTGCCCGCCTGCGCGAGCTGATGGGAACGCAGCGCCCAGCGATCCTGCTCCTCGCGGCTGATGCCGTTCTCCTTGGCCATGCGCTCGGCGGACTGCCCCATGGTCTCGCCCGTTGTGGGTTCGGCGATGGCCGGTTGCACGGGGACCAACTCCTTGGGGCGCAGCCCGCGGAAGGCCGCTACGCGCTGCCCGAGCGTCTTGGCCTTGGAGGCTTCCACCAGACGTTTGGACAGGCGCTCGCTGACGGTGATGGGCACATGGGAGAGCGACTCGGCTCCGCCGGCGATCACGATGTCGGCGTATCCCTGGCCGATCAGGTTCACTCCGTCCGCGATGGCCTGGTTGGCGGAGCTGCAGGCGCGTGAGACCGTCACCGCCGGGACGGTCTTGGGGAGCGTAGCCAGGCCCACCTCACGGGCGATGTTGGGCGCCTGCGTGTCGTGCACCACCGTTCCGTAGATGAGTTGGCCCACCTCGGCGGGGTCGATCTCCGAGCGGGCCACCAACTCCCGCACCGCCAGCTTGCCGAGCTCGATGGCCGTCAGATCGGCGAACACAGTGCCCGAGCGGGCGAACGGGGTCCGGATCCCAGCGACGATGGCCGTCTTCATGTGAGTCACTCCCTGCCTGGCGGACGCGCTGCGAGCGCTGGACCTACCTGCGGGCTTCCCCTAACGTTCCGGCCATCCGACCCGCTCGGGCAACCGGGAGGGTGTGTCGGCCGCGTCCCTGTCATGTCCCGCCACCCCAGCCCGCCATGCGCGCCGTCACCTTCAACGTGACCATTCCGGGCTTCCTGCTGGCCCGCTCGCTCGGACGGGTGTCGCGCGGTGCCACGCATGGCATCCTGAGCGGCCTGCGCCTCCGGGAGCAGCCGGAGCCGGAGCTTCCCGGGCCCGCCTGGGCCAAGCTCACCGTGCTCTATGGTGGGATCTGCGGCTCGGATCTGGGCAATCTGTCGTTCACGTCCAGCCCAGTGATGGAGCCGTTCGGCTCCTTCCCAGCCGTGCTCGGGCACGAGATTCTGGCCCGGGTGGATGAGGTGGGGCCGGGCGTCACCCGTGTGCGTCCCGGTGACCGGGTGGCCGTCGACCCCATGCTCTCCTGCACCGTGCGCGGATTCACCGGAGAGCGCGTGTGCGGGTCCTGTCGGGAGGGGTGGCACTCCACCTGTGAGAACGCGGGAGAGCAGGGCGAGCTGAGGATCGGCGGCGCGCCGCTGGCGCGAGGTCTCACGGTGGGATATCACCGGGACCTCCCGGGTGGCTGGGGCGAGCGCATGATTGCGCACGAATCCCAACTGTTCGTCGTGGACGATGCTCTCGACGATCGGGTGGCCGCGCTCATCGAGCCCCTCTCCATCGGCGTGCACGCGGCTCTGGGAACCGATCTGGGGTCGGGACCGATCCTGGTGATCGGCAGCGGACCCATCGCCTTCGCGACCCTGTGGGCCATCCGGGCCGCCGGGTTCCAGGGCGAGCTTCTGGCACAGGCCAAGCGGCCCGCCGAGGTCGAACTGGCGCGCGCGTTGGGTGCCAGCGCTGTGGTCCGACCGGGAGAGGAGGCGCGCGACGCGCTGGTGGCGACGGGCGCGCAGGCCTACCAGCCCATCGTCGGAGACGAGGTCTACGCGGGCGGCGGCTTCCCGCTGATCTTCGACTGCGTGGGGAGCAAGGACACCATCACACAGTCGCTGCGCTATGCCTCCGCGCGCGGTAGGGTGGTGCTCCTGGGCTGTGCGGCGGAGATCAAGAAGCTGGATCTGACCCTCTTGTGGGCGCACGAGCTGCACGCGCACGGCTTCGTGGGCTACGGGATCGAACGGTGGCGGGGCGAGTCGCTCCACACCTTCGAAGTGACCCACCGGATGCTGCTGGAGACCGACGCGCCCGTGCAGCGCATGGTCACCGATATCTATCCGCTGGCCCAGTACAAGGACGCACTGGCGGCCGCGGAGGATCGGCGCCGCAGCGGTGCTGTGAAGGTGCTGCTCAAGCCCTGAGAAGCGGGATCACCATGGGCGGGGCGCGCCGTGCGGCGAGCCGGCCGCTCGTCCGCAGGATGGTCAGCCGGTCGTTGCCAACAGCGCTTCGGGCTTGGCGGGCTTCTTGGCGGAGCGCTTCTCCTTCTTGGTGAAGCCCTCCAGAGCGCCGGCCTCGTGCAGGGCCAGAAAGGCCTCTACGACCTTCACATCCAGCTGGGTGCCGGCAGCATTGCGCACCACTTCGATGGCGGTGCGAGGTGGCAGACCGCGGCGGTAGGGGCGGTCCGAGGTCAGCGCGTCGAACGTGTCGGCCACCGAGAGGATGCGTGCGTTCAGGTCGATGGCGTCGCCGCGTTGACCATTGGGGTAGCCTCGTCCGTCGATGCGCTCGTGATGGTGCAGCACGATCGGAAGCAGCTCGGCGTACTCAGCGATGGGCTCCAGGATGCGAGCGCCGATGACGGTATGCTCGCGGACGGCTGCCATCTCTTCCTCGGACAGCGGCCCCGCCTTGTTCAGGATCTCCATGGGCACGCCGATCTTGCCGATATCGTGCAGGAGCGCACCCCGCTGGACGATGTCCACGTCCTTCTCGCTCAGGCCCATCTGGGTCGCGATCAGGGTCGCCAGCTCGGCCACCCGCTCGGAGTGCCCCGCGGTCCAGGGTGAGTTGGCGTCGATGGTGCGAGCGAGCGCCGTGAGCGCGCCCCAGTTGAAGCGGTCGAGCGCTCGCAGCCGTCGCACATTGGACAGGGCCAGAGCGAGCTGGTCGGCGACCTGACGCGCGCGCAGCAGATGCGCGCTGCCCTTCTCGGCGTCCGACATCACCGGGAAGGAGACCACCCCCGCCGGCCCGCCGCGCAGCACGAGGGGAAGCGATGCGAAGCCGGCATCGGCATTGGCGGCCAGCGCCGTGACCATGAGGTAGGCGGGGCGCACCGCGCCAGCCGGTGTGTCGATGTGCTGAGGCTGTGTCTCCAGCGACGTCAGATCGCTACGGGCCAGCGTGACGTGCTCCACGTCCACCTCGCTGTCCTGCCCCACCACCGTGTAGCAGACACCCTGGTGGGGATCTTCCGTATCGAGCAGGCACACCGAGATCGTGTCGGTACGAACCACCGAGCGCATGCCGCGCAGCAGCGGATCGATCAGCTGACGCCCCTCGGCTTCCTCCAGCGCCGCCTGGTCCACCTCGCGGATCACCGTGAGGGTGCCGAACTGTTCGCCCAGGCGTTGGGCCATGCGGTTGAAGGAGTCGGCCAGCTCCTGGAACTCGTCGTTGCTGGAGATGTCGACGGTGGTATCGAAGTGCTCGTCGGCGATGCGTCGCGTCCCTTCCTTGAGCCGCTTGAGCGGTTGGATGGTGCGACGGATCTGGACGTCACTGAGGAGCAGCACGATGAGCAGGGCCGTGAGCATCACCGGCAGGAACCGCTGGGTGAAGTCACGCAGGGGAGCCGTGATCGCCTGGGCGGGCACGCTCACCACCAGGTGCCAGGCGGGTGCCTCGAGCGGGCTGCCCAACCGGAGCGGGATGGCGACCGCCTGGAACGGCTCGCCTTCGGCGGTCCAGCTCAGCGTCCCTTCCTCACCGTTGCCCACCAGCGCGGAGAGGCGCGTGCGGAACGTCTCGTCGCTGGAGAGCGGACCATAGAGGGGCGCCAGGGACGCGTCGACGATCGCCAGCTCTCCGCCGGTATAGGGTGCGGTCGGCACGCCGTCCCAGAGGAAGCCGGAGCGCAGGCGAGCCCAGACGATGGTGCGGGGTCCCTCCGCGGACGGCACGGTTCGCGCGAGCAACAGCTCGGGCGTACCCTGCGCGTAGCGGACCACGCGGAACAGCGGGCGATCCTGCTCGAGATAGCGCCGTTCCTCCGCGGAGAGCTCGGGAATGCTCGGGAGCGACCCCAGCACCGCGGTGGGTGCGCGACCGCCACGGTCCAGCGCCACCGCCGCGAAGCTCGCGGCCCGGGCGGCCAGCGCGCCGGCGTCCTTCGGATCGAGCTCAGGGAGTGCGAGCGCGCTCGAAAGGACGCCGAGCTCGCCCTCGGCTACCTGCAGACGGTCACGGAGAAGATCCTGCGTGCCGGCGACGAGATCGTCCACCCGTTCCTGATGGGTGCGCCGCAGATGCTGGGCCACGTGTCGGTAGGAGACGGTGGCCAGCGCGGTGATGGGCAGCACGGCGCAGAAGACGAACAGAAAGAGAAGTCGGCGTGCGACCTTCGTCTCCAGGAAACCGAGTTCGACTCTCACGGTACTCTTGCTGCGTCCGCAGTCCTCGTTGCCCCGGCAGGGGCAGTCCATGCAACCGGTCCCGACGCTCGCCCGATGTCGACGGTCGTCTCCGTGCAACGCCTGGCAGGGGGCAAGAAGGGTGCCCGGCTCCGCCTCGTTGCCGATGTGCAACTGGCGGCCGAGCCCGAGCCCCTGTTCACGCTGCTTTCCGACCCACGGGAGCTGAACGGGCTCACTCCGGACTGGTTCCACCTGGACTTCCTGGACCCGCTGCCTGACCGGATCGGCCTGGGCACTCGGCTCCGCTACCGCCTACGCGCGCGGCGCCTGCGCTGGAGGTGGGAGAGTTGGATCGACCACTGGGAGCCGGTGCGTCGCTTCAGCTACGTCCAGTCCCGGGGGCCGTACCGTACCTTCTGGCACGACCACCGCTTCGACCCGGTCCCGGGTGGGACCCGGGTCCGCGATGTGGTGGACTACGCGGTGTGGGGAGGCAGGCCCGTGAACGGTCTGCTGGTGGAGCCCTGGCTGCGGGACATCTTCACCTACCGGGGGCAGCGCCTAGCCGATCGATTCGGGGAGCTCTGACGGCCTGGACGCGCCCACCCTGCGCCAGATGACCATCTCCAGATTGCGGATGCGCAGCGTCTCGTCCCCCTCCCGGTTCTCGTAGCGGAGGATCAGCTCGTCGTTGAGGCCTTCCTCGTTGCGGAAGAAGAGGCGGTACTCCGTCTGGATGCCGTAGGGCGAGCTCTGGATGCGGTCGATGGGGTGGGCACGGCCCACCGGGCCCCCGAGGCTGATCAGCAGCCGGTCGCCCACCAGGGAGATCTCCCGGCCCTCGTAGCCCTCGGTGTCCGTCACCCAGCGGCCCAGTAGCTCAGAGGGGATCTCGGGGGGCGGCGTCATGTCACAGGCGCTGAGCAGCAGTGCCGACAACAGGAGCGCCCAGGAGCGCCGGCGGATGGAGGTGGTGGAGTCCAGCATGGGTCGGTTCCTCAACGAAGGGCGGGCAGTGCGGGGAGGGCGTCTTCGAGCGCGCCGCGCTCGCGATGCGACTGTACGATCTCCTTCAGATCCGCCGTGTACATGCGCATGAACGCGCCCACGACCTTGGGATCGAACTGGGCGCCCGCTTCCTCCTCGATGATGCGGGTGGCCAGCTCCACGCTCTTCCCGGGGCGGTAGGGGCGGTCCGAGACCAGCGCGTCGAACGTGTCCGCCACGGCCACGATGCGGGCTCCGAAGGGGATGTCCTTGCCGGAGAGCCCGTCGGGGTAGCCGCGACCGTCGAAGCGCTCGTGGTGGTGACGCACGATGGGCAGCATGAACTCGAAGGCCGCGATCGGCTTGAGGATGGCCTCCCCGATCGTGACGTGCGTCTTGATGATCTCGTACTCCTCGTCGGTGAGTCGACCATTCTTGTCGAGCACCGCCGTGGGTACGCCGATCTTCCCGATGTCGTGCAGCATGGTCGCGGAGTGCAGGACGGAGATCTCCTTCTCCGGGAGGCCCAGCAGCGCCGCCAGACGCACGGTAAGCTCAGTGACTCGGCGCGAATGACCGGACGTCCAGTGGGAGCTGGCGTCGATGGCCAGTGCCAGAGCGGTCATGGCGCCTTCCTTCAGATCGCCCAGATCCACCAGGCGACGCACGCTCCAGACACCGAGTGCGGCCTGGTCGGCGAGTTGGCGCGCTTGCACGCGCTCGTCGTCGTCCAGGGCACGTCCGCCCGGTCCCTCCACCACCAGACAGCCGGCGGGTTGGGACTGCACACGCAGTGGAAACACGTCCAACGCGCCATCGCCCTCCGGCCGCAGGCCGAGGGCGTCGCCCAGTGCTCCGCCCTTCGGGCCTCGCAGCGCGATGTGATCAGCGCCCTCCGCGAGGATCGCCTTCGCCGAAGGGCCGAGGTGCACGGAGAAGCGCTCGACTCCCGATTCGTCCGCACCGTTGCGGAGCAGGGTGGCCGGCCCCCTCTCGTTCAGGATCATGATGCTGAAGTCGGCGCCCGGGATCGCATGGGCCAGCGGTGCCGCGATGCCGTCCAGCATGTGATCGAGCGTGCGTGACTCCAGCGCGTGACGGTCGAGCTGGTGTAGCGCTTCCAACGTGCGGAACTGGCGCCCCAGGTCGTCGGCCATCGTGTTGAAGGACTCGGCCAGATCGTTGAACTCGTCCTTGGTGCGGACCTGCACACGGCTCTCGAAGTCACCGTGCGCGATCCTCCTGGTCCCTTCCTTCAAACGGTCCAGGGGGTCGATGGTGCGGCGGATCTGCACGTTGCTGAGCAACAGCACCGACCAGAGCGCCAGCAGCAACGTGGGGACGAAGGCGCGCGTGAATCCGTGGAGCGGTGCGAGGGCGGCCGCGGCCGGCTCGCTGACGATGGCCACCCAGGCGGGCGCGCGGAACTGACCGCTCAGGAAGATCTGCCAGGCCCAGCCGCGGCTGTCCTCCCCACCGTCCTGCCAGGAGACCGGCTCGGAACGCACGGCCAGCGCCCGCTGGCGCACGGCGGCCGGAACCGCGTGGGGGCAAGCGAGGGCCTCGCCGGACGGGTCCAGCACGCACAGCGCCCGCCCGATCTCGGAAGCCGAGTAGACCTGGGCCGTGGCCCACATGGAATCGGCCCGAACGGGCGCGGCCAACAGCCCATGCCCGCTCGGATCGCGGCGTAGCAGAACCGGGTGCCGAGACCCCTCGGGCAGCACGAGGTGCGTGCCCCCGGCGTCCAGGAAGGCGCGGGTCGCGTCGTCCAGCTCCGGGAATGCCGCGACGCGCTCTCCGACGCTCCAACGCGGTGGCGAGCCTTCCTCGCCGCCCGCCAAACCGCCCAGCAGACGCAGCGTCAAGGAAGCGTCGGACCCAGGGTTGCGCAGACCCTCCTGTCCGGCCAGCAGCGCCAGTTCCGACTCGGCCGCCATCAGGCGCTCGATCACCGACATGCCGGCCGCCGTGGCGGCCTGGCTGAGGCGCTCCTCGCCCTGGGCGGCCAGCTCGCGCGTGACGTGCCGGTAGGAAAGCCACAGCGAAATGGAAAGCGGAAGCAGGGCGCACAGCACGAAGAGTGTCAGCAGCCGGCGCGCGACGCGGGTGGTCAGGAAGCGGCGCTCGACGAGAGCCATGGCTCAGAAGTTCTTGCCGAGGCCGATGAAACCGCCGTCGTTGCCGCGCACGATGTCGTCGTGACTGGCGCCGCCGGTGAGCGGCCCAACGCACTTTCCGTCGGGACCCACGGAAAACAGATCGAAGTCGGAGTTCAGCGGAACCAGGAAGCGGTTCTTGCGAGGCGAACAGTTCGGACCGCCACCACCGCCACCACCGCCCCCTCCACCACCACCACCACCGCCACCGCCTCCTCCACCACCCGGGACCTTCGTGCCCGCGATGGCCTGGTATTCGTAGGGCTGACCCCAAGGATCCAGGAAGCCACCCCGTCCGATGTCGGCCAGGGAGGTGGGGTAGAGCCCGTCGTTTTGCCCGGCGTACTCGGCCACCTCGATGCTCAGGACCCGGACGTCTGCGATGGCTGCGGCAATTTGCGCCTGCAGGCGGGCCCCCTGGAGCTTGGGCACCACGATGGATGCGAGCGTCCCGATGATGGCCATCACCACCAGGAGCTCGATCAGCGTAAAGCCTTTATGCGAAAGCGCTTGCCGCACCGTACCATCTGCCTCGGGCCGCCGGACGGATCAGGGGGTCTTCCCCGCTCCGGTGGCAGGTTCCGCTGGACCGAGTGCAAACCTCGTGCGAGCCGCATCAATGGCGCGGACGCCACGGTTCGGGGCCGAGCAAGCGAAGGCCCCCGTCCCGAAGCACGGACGGGGGCCCGAGGAACGCTTTGCAGGGGGTGCGTACCCCGTGCGCCTGGGGGTCAGGCGGTGGGCTGCTGGACGTCGACCACCAGGCGGGTGGGGTCTTCCAGTTCGATGATGCGGTAGGGCATGGCCGTGGCGAGGTCGAAGACCCAGGACACCTCGCCCTCGAAGTCGCAGGTGCGGATCAGGGTGACCAGGTTGGCCGAGCTCCCCTTCCGGGTCGTGGGACCCACTGTGGAGCGGCCGTCGTCATCGTGGCCGCGCGCTCCCGAGATCCGCAGCCGCAGGAAGGCCGCACCCGAGGTGGCCACGGCCACTTCGGACGGGTCGGCCGCGCATTCCGTGGGCGCTTCGGTGAGGTACTCCAGCCGGTAGCCCGGGAAATCGGGCGCGTCGGCCCGGAAGCTCACCACCAGGCGGTCGAACCCCTGGTGCGAAGCGAGCTCGATCCCATCGATAGTGCGCGAGGGAGCCCCCGGAGGGGGGCGGCGGTTCAGCGTGCCCTGGGTCCAGGGCAGGGTGAGCCCCAACTCCCCCGGATCAATGCCCTCCAGGGTCTCGCTGGAGAGGGTGTCCTGCACCGGAGGCCCCGGTGGGAAGTAGGGAACCTCCTCCGCTGGGGGCTCGCCGCCACAGGCCACCAGGCCCACGACCCCCAGCAGCCATCCAGCACTGATCCCGCGCCGCAGCCTTCCAGGTCCGATCACGTCAGCCCTTCTCCTCATTCTGTTTGATGGCTTCCTGCAGGGCGTCGAAGCCCAGCAGGGCGCATTTTACGCGCACCGGGAACTTGCTCACGCCGGCCAGGGCCCGCAGGTCGCCCAGGCTCCGGTCCTTGGCGGCCTCCGCGCTGCCGTGCATCATCTCGGTGAAGCGGGCGGCCAGGTCCAGGGCCTCCTGTACCGGCTTGCCCTTCAGCAGGGCCGTCATCATCGACACGGACGCCTGCGAGATGGAACAGCCCTCCCCGGTGAAGCGCGCGTCCGCGATGACCCCGTCCACCAGACGGAGGCGCAGATGCACGTCGTCCCCGCAGCTGGGATTCCGCATGTGGATCTCGACGCTCGATTCCGGAAGCTCCCCTTTGTTCCGGGGCTTTCGGTAGTGATCCAGGATGAGTTCCTGGAAGAGCGATGTGAGCTGGGGTTCGGTCCGGTCCACTGGCGTCCTGAGTAACGGGGGCGACCCCTACCCGAAGATGCGTCGCGCCTCGCCGAGCCCTTCGACCAGCCGGTCGACGTCGGCGGGCGAGTTGTACACATAGAACGAGGCACGGTTCGTAGCCGGGACACCCAGGTGGCGCATCAAAGGCTGGGCGCAGTGGTGTCCGGCGCGAATGGCCACGCCTCGGGTGTCGAGGACGGTGGCAACGTCGTGAGGGTGGACGCCCTCCATCTGGAAGGAGACCACGCCCGAGCGCCGCTCCAGCTCGGGGGGGCCGAACGTCCGGATCCCCGGCACGGTGGAAAGCGCGTCCAGGGCGTAGGCGAGCAGCTCCCGCTCGTGCGCCAGGATGGCGTCCCGCCCGAGCGCGTCCAGATAGCGGATCGCCGCGGCCAGCCCTACCGCGCCGGCCACGTGGGGGGTGCCCGCTTCGAACTTGTTGGGGAGGGCGGCCCAGGTGCTGCCTTCCAGCTCCACCGTCTCGATCATGTCGCCGCCACCCTGGTAGGGAGCCATGGCCTGCAGCAGCTCCCGGCGACCCCAGAGCGCGCCGATGCCCGTGGGCCCCAGCATCTTGTGGCCGGACAGCGCGTAGAAGTCGGCTCCGAGCGCGGATACGTCCACCGGCAGGTGGGGCGCTCCCTGGGCGCCGTCCACGACCACCAGGGCTCCCACGGCGTGCGCGGCGTCTGCGATGCGACGGACCGGGTGGACGGTGCCCAGCGCGTTGGACACGTGCGCCACCGCCACCAGACGGGTGCGTTCGCTGATGAGTGTGTCCAGGGCGCCCAGGTCCAAGGTGCCGTCCTCCGCGATGCGCAGGAAGCGGAGTACGGCGCCGGTGCGACGGGCCAGCAACTGCCAGGGCACGAGGTTGGAGTGGTGCTCCATCTCGGAGAGCAGGAGCTCGTCCCCGGGCCGGAGCTGATCCAAGCCCCAGGCGTGCGCCACCAGGTTGAGGGCTTCGGTGGTGCCCCGCGTCCAGATCACCTCCGCCGGGTCACGGGCTCCGATCCAAGCAGCCACCGTGGCGCGGGCACCCTCATAGACCTCCGTGGCGCGCCGCGAAAGCTCGTAGAGGCCGCGATGGACGTTGGCGTTGTCGTGGCGGTAGAAGTGCTCGATGGCGTCCAGCACCGCGATGGGCTTCTGGGTGGTGGCCGCGTTGTCGAGGTAGGCGAGGGGCTGTCCGTGGATGGACTGCGCGAGGATGGGGAAGTCCGCCTTGGGGGCCAGCGGCTGCAGGCGCGCGCTCACGTCGGCCATTCCCTACTCCGTGTGGACGTAGATCCCATCCTCCCGCTCCTCGACCTCGAAGGAGCGGACGGGCCGCACGGCCGGCAGGCGCGTCGCCCGCCCCGTGCACACGTCGAAGCGCGCGCCGTGCAAGGTACACTCGAGCTCGGACCCTTCCAGCTCACCCTGCGACAACGCGAACTCAGCGTGCGAGCACTGGTCCTCCAGCGCGTAGAGCACACCGTCCACATTGGCCACTACGATGCGCTCGCCCTCGGCCTCCACGGCCAACAGCGAACCCGCGGGGCAAGCCCCGGGGTCGGCGACCCGCACCCAGCTCACGCCCGGCCCAGCTTGGACTCGATGACCTTGGTGACCTTGTCCACCACGCCGCCCAGGGGCAGTCGACTCAGCACCTCCCCCAGGAATCCCAGCACCACCAGACGCTCGGCCCGCTCGCGCTGCAACCCGCGGCTCATCAGGTAGAACAGCGCCTCCGCGTCGAGCTGCCCCACGGTAGCGCCGTGCGAGCACTTCACGTCGTCCGCCTCGATCTCGAGGTTGGGGAGCGAGTCCGCACGCGCATGGTCGGACAAGAGCAGATTGCGATTGGTCTGGTAGGCATCCGTCCGCTGGGCACGCTCGTGCACCTTGATGATGCCCCGGAAGACCGAGCGGGCCTTGCCATCGAGCGCGCCCTTGTACAGCAGGTCGGAGGTGGCGTTGGGGGCCACGTGATCCTGGCTGGTGCACATGTCGAAGTGCTGGCGCCCGTCTCCGAAGTACAGCCCCAGCATATCGCTGTTGGCACCCGGTCCGAGCAGGCGCGCGTTCAGATCCAGGCGGGCCACCGAAGCACCCAGCTGCACGTTCAGCGTGTCCAACGTGGAGTCGCGCCTGGCCACCGTGCGCTGCTGCGACAGATGGAAGGCGCCCGTCCCCATGCGCTGCAGGGAGACGTACTGCACCTGGGCGCCATCCTCGGCGAACATCTCGACCGCCGAGGAATGGAACGTCTGGCGCTCGAAGTCCGGCGAGAGGATCTCGTCGACGAAAGAGGCGCGGCTCCCGCGTTCAGCGATGAGCAGCGTGCGCGTGAAATACGCCGTGCCCGCCTCCGACGCCCAACGCGTCACCCGCACCGGCAGGTCCAGCTGCACGTTGGCGGGCAAGTACAGAAGCACGCCGTCCTGCCAGAGGGCCGCGTTCAACGCCTGGAACTTGCCCTCCGAGGCGGGCACGGCCTGCTCCAAGTGACTCTGGATCAGTTCCGCGTGGGTGTGCGCCGCCTCGCGCAGCGACAGCAACAGCACGCCGCGGGCTTGGAGCTCCGGATCCAGATCCACGTGCACCAGGCACCCGTCCACCTCGACCGCGTGGCCGGCGGCGCTGCGGTCCGCGTCCATGGCCTCGCGCAGCCCGGCCGGAAAGGCCTCGGGGGCCAAAGCCCGAGGTCCCTCGCCCAGGGACAGGTCCTGGATCTTCAGCACGCGCTTCACGTCGGTGTAGCGCCAATGCTCGAGCGTGGTGGTGGGGAAGGGCAGCGACTCGTAGGTCTCCCATGCCTCCAGGCGCCGCTGCCGCAGCCACTCGGGCGCCCCCTGGGCCCGCGCCTCGGCCGCGTCCCGGTTCAGTGCTGCCGTCACCCCCTCGGGGGCCATCGTCGTCACGCTCGTCATCGTTGGCTCAACCCACCGATCCTTCCATCTCGAGCTCGATCAGGCGATTGAGCTCGACTGCGTACTCCAAGGGCAGCTGCTTGGCGATGGGCTCGATGAACCCGCGCACGATCAGCGCCATGGCTTCGTCTTCGGGAATGCCGCGGCTGGTCAGATAGAACAGCTGCTCGTCGCCGATCTTGGACACCGTGGCTTCGTGCCCGACGTTGGCGTCCTTCTCTTCGATCTCGATGTACGGATAGGTGTCCGTGCGCGAGGTGTCGTTGATGAGCAGCGCGTCGCACTCCACGTTCGCCTTGGTCCCGGTAGCGCCCTCGTAGACCTTGCAGAGCCCCCGGTAGGACGAGCGCCCGGTGCCCTTCGAGATCGACTTGGAGACGATCGAAGACGTGGTGTGCGGCGCGGCGTGGATGATCTTGCCACCCGTATCCTGGTGCTGACCGTTCCCCGCATAGGCGATGGAGAGGATGGAGCCGTGCGCTCCCTCACCGACCAGGTAGCAGGACGGGTACTTCATGGTGACCTTGGAGCCCAGGTTGCCGTCCAGCCACTCCATGGTCCCGTGCTCGTGCACCAGCGCCCGCTGGGTCACGAGGTTGTACATGTTGTTGGACCAGTTCTGGATGGTGGTGTAGCGGAAGTGGGCCCCCGGCATCACCACGATCTCGATCACGCCCGAGTGGAACGAGTCCGTCGAGTAGACGGGCGCGGTGCACCCTTCGATGTAGTGCGCGCGCGCACCTTCTTCCACGATGATCAGCGTGCGCTCGAACTGCCCCATCTGCTCCTGATTGACCCGGAAGTAGGCCTGCAGCGGCGTCTCCAGCTGGACGCCTTTGGGGATGTAGACGAACGAGCCTCCCGACCACACCGCCGAGTTCATGGCCGCGAACTTGTTGTCGGCCGGCGGCACCACCGTGGCGAAGTACTTCCGGAACAGCTCTGGATGGTTCTTGAGGCCGTCCTCGATGGAGTCGAAGATGACGCCCTGCTTGGTCCACTCCTCCTTCAGCGAGTGGTAGACCATCTCGGATTCGTACTGGGCGCCCACCCCGGCCAGGATGTTCCGCTCCGCCTCGGGAATCCCCAGCTTCTCGAACGTGTCCTTGATGGACTGGGGCACGTCGTCCCAGGAGCGCTCCATCCTCTCCTGCGGCCGCACATAGAAGTAGATCTGATCGAGGACCGCTTCGAGATTGGACAGGTCCGCACCCCAAGCCGGCATCGGCTTGGAATTGTAGATCTCCAGCGCCTTGAGTCGGAACTCGAGCATCCACTCGGGTTCGCCCTTCTGCGCCGAGATCTCCCGGACCACCTTCTCGTTCAGCCCACGATCGGACCGGAAGAGCGGTTCGTCCTCGGTGATGAAGTGGTACTTGTATTCGTCGAGTTGCAGTCCCTCGACCAGCTCATTCTCAGGCATCGTTCGTCTCCGTGGTCGCGAGCGGCGCGGCTCAGGCGCCGACCGGCTCGCGATACTCGGCGTATCCCTCGGACTCCAGCTCCAGCGCCACCTCGGGCCCGCCCGAGCGCACGATCTGACCCTTCACCATGACGTGCACGATGTCGGGCTTGATGTAGTTGAGGAGCCGTTGGTAGTGCGTGATCAACAGCACGGCCATCTCGGGGCGCTCCTTCTTGAGCGCGTTGACCCCGGCCGCCACGATCTTGAGGGCGTCGATGTCGAGTCCGGAATCGGTCTCGTCCATGAGCGCCAGCGTGGGCTTGAGCATGGCCATCTGCAGGATCTCGTTCCGCTTCTTCTCACCGCCGCTGAATCCGTCGTTGACGGAGCGCTCGGCGAACGACGTGTCCATCTCGAGTAGCTCCATCGCAGCGATCAACTCGTCCTGGAAGTCGAAGAGATCCAACTCCTCTCCTTCGGGCAGCCGTGCCTGCTGGGCCGCGCGCAAGAAATTCGCGATGGAGACGCCCGGGATGTCGACCGGATACTGGAAGGCCAGGAAGATGCCGGCGCGGGCGCGCTCATCGGGCTCCAGCTCCAGGAGATCCTGCCCCTGGTAGAGCACCGTACCCGCGGTGGCCTCGTATCCGGGATGACCCATGAGCACTTTGGCCAACGTGCTCTTGCCGGAGCCGTTGGGCCCCATGATGGCGTGGATCTCTCCGGGGCGGATCTCGAGGTCCACACCTCGCAGGATGTCGAGGTCCTCTTCAGCCACCTTGGCTTCGAGTCCGGAGATCTTCAGGATGGGCGTGTCGGACATGTGGGATCGGGAGCCGGTTCGGTGTCTGTATGGACCGCCGCAGGCGGAGACGAGAAGCAGCGGCCCCGCCGGGAGACCGCTGCTAAACAAGAATGATTCTTAGTTTCATAAGCGTACGTCGGCAATGCCTCCACGTCAAGCTGAAAACGTTTGTTTTGGGGCATTTCCGTGGGGTTGGCGAAGGGGGTCCCGCCAGCGTCATCTTGGGCCGATGACACCTCGCACATCCCCTCCGTCGCCAGCTTCGTCCGGCGCCCCCCAGCCGCTCCCCGGGCCCCTGTGGGTGGTGCTGGGGGGTGGGGGTGTCCGCGGCGTCGCTCACGTCGGCGCCTGGGAGGCGGTGCGCGAGGCCGGTCTCGAGGTGGCCGGCATCATCGGCACCAGCATCGGAGCCCTGATCGGGGCGGCGGTGGCCGGCGGGATGGAGTGGCGGCAGTTGGTGCGTCTGGGGCTGTCCCTCAAGAAGGAGGACATCGTCCGGCTGAACCGCGGCGTGATCTGGGTGAACGGCATTCGGGAGGAGTCGGTCTTCCACGGAGAGGCGCTGCGAGCCTACGCCGAGCGAGTGCTCCCTCACGGCACCTGGGACGACCTCAAGCTGCCGCTCCAGGTCAACGCGGTGGACCTGGCCAGCGGCACCACGGAGTGGTTCGGCACGGGTGCGCGCACCGACGCCTCGGTGCAGGAGGCCTGCTACGCCTCGGCAGCCCTTCCGGTACTCTTTCCCCCCGCCCGCATCGGCGAGCGCATCTACGTGGACGGGGGGACGGTCGACGCGCTGCCCATCGAGCGGGCCCGCGAGCTCGGGGCGGGCACCATCCTCGCCATCGATGTGGGAGCGGGACCGGAGGCGGATGCGGAGAAGACCGTGTCCGACGGTCTGATCGCCATCCACGAACGCGTCTTCGCCATCATGTCCGGGGGGCGGCGGCGCGAGCAGGTGGCCCGATGGGAGGGGCCGCGGCTCATCTACGTACGTCCGTCGGTGGACGCCTACTCGGCCTTCGCCTTCGACCAGGTGAAGTTCTTCCTGGAGGAGGGGTACCGGGCCACGCGCACCGCGCTGGAGGGGGTGTTGGGCCCTCGCTGATCCCCACCCCGGGGGGTCGCCGGGGATCATGTCTCCGGCCCCCTAACGAACGTTCCCGCTCTGCTGTCGCTAGTGACTCGACGTGTGCGTGACCGCCGAGCCGGTGTCCAACGACAGCAAGGTGACGGGGTGAGGAAACGTTCGCAGGTCGTGGTCGTGCTGGCTCTCGGCGCCGGTCTGGGGCACACTCACGCAGGGGCTGCCCAGGAGCCGCAGGTACTGACGCTGGACCAGGCCATCGCGCTCGCGCTCGAGGTCGCTCCCGGGATGCTGGACGCCCGGTCGGGTCGCGCGCAGGCGGGGTCCACCCTCCTCACTTCGCGGGGGTCCTGGCTTCCCTCGCTCTCCCTCGGCGGGACCTACGCCAACTCCAGCAATGAGCGCTTCGACCAGGCCACCGGCCAACTGGTTTCCCAGAACTTCAGCGCACAGGCCCAGGCCGGACTGACGCTCTTCGCGGGGGGCCGGCGTTTCGCTCAGAACCGCTCCGCGGGCGCCGGTGTCGCCGCAGCCGACGCCGATCTCATTGCCGAGCGGTTCCAGACGATCCTCACCACCACCCAGGCCTACTACGATGCGGCCGCCGCTGGCGAGCTGGTCAAGGCGGCCGAGCAGCGGCTGGCGCGCGCCGAGCAGCAGCTCTCCTTCGCCCAGACCCGTCTGGAGGTGGGCACAGCCACTCGCTCGGACGCTCTGCGGGCTGAGCTGGAGCGGGGCAACGCCCAGCTCGCGGTTCTGGAGGCGAACGCCGGCTGGCGCGGCGCCGCGCTACAGCTGGGTCGCCGGGTCGGCATCGAAGGGGAGGTCCGACCGGCGGAAGCGGCACTTCCCGATCGTGCCCCGGCCTTGCCCAGCGCCGAGTCGTTGGTGGCGGAAGCGCTCGCTTCCTCTCCCATCGTCCTCGCGGCCGAAGCCACACTCCGCAGTCGCCAAGCCGATCATCTGGCCAGCTACACCGGCTATCTGCCGAGTGCGCAGCTCGCCGGTGGCTACGACTGGTTCGCGTTCAACTTCCCGCCCAAGGAGCGGAGCTGGAATCTCCGCCTCACCGTCTCCCTGCCGGTGCTGAACGGCTTCCAACGGGAAGCGGCTCTGCAGCGCACCGAGGCTGCCGAGCGAGCAGCGCGCGGCCGCGCCGAGGACGCGCGCATCGCCGCACGTGCGGACGTGGAGACGGCGGTGCTCACCATCGAAGCCGCCGAGCAGAGGGTGCGGATCGCCGACCGCTCGGTCGAGCTGGCACAGGAAGACCTCCGCGTGCAGGAGGAGCGTTATCAGATCGGCGCGGCCACCATCCTGGACCTGCAGACGTCGCAGGTGACGCTGGCGGATGCGGAGATCAGCCGGGTGCTGGCTCGGCAAGCCCTGGGAACTTCGGTGGCCCGTCTCGAGGCCATTCTCGGAAAACGGATCGGAGCGCGATGATCGGGCTTGCAATGAGGGGCGGACGCGCGTTGGCGCTGGCGGTGGTCCTGGCGTCGCTGGCCTGTGGTGGGGGCGGCGAGGAGCCACCCGCCGCGCCGCAGCGAGGGGGGGGAGGACGCCCCGGGGGCGGGCCGCGGGGGCCAGGGGGGCCGACGCCCGTAGAGGTCGTGCCCGTGGAGACGGGGTCCATCGCCCAATCGGTGAGCGTCGCCGGTGTGGTGGAGCCGATCCGCACGGTGGGAGTCAACAGCCTTCTCAGCGGTGCCATCCTGTCGATCCATGCCGAGGAGGGCGCGGTGGTGCAGGAAGGCGCCGTGATGGCGCGCTTGGACGACCGCGAGCTCCAGGCGCAGCTGGCCGCGGCGGAAGCCGCCTTCCAGGTGGCCGAAGCCGCATTCCAGCGGTCCGAACGTCTGCGGGAACGACAGGTCATCACGCTGCCCGAGTACGAGCGCGACCGCACGGCCTATTCCGCGGCGCGCGCCCAATTGGATCAGGTGAAGACCCGCGTGGGCTACGCCACGGTGCGTGCTCCCATCCGGGGGGTGGTGACCGAGAAGCGCGTCGAAGCCGGAGACATCGTGGCGCCGCAAACGCGGCTGTTCACGTTGGCCGATCTGTCCACGATCGTCGTCCGCGTCGGGGTCTCGGAGCTCGACGTGGTCGAGCTGGCGGTCGGTGACTCGGTGGACGTGGCGCTGGACGCGTTTGCGAATCGGGAATTGCGGGGGCGGATCCGGCGCATCTTCCCGACAGCAGATCCCGCGACCCGTCTGGTTCCCGTGGAGGTGGCTCTGGAGGGAGAAGCTGCGCGCCTGGCGCGACCGGGCTTCCTGGCGCGAACCACCTTCGCGCTGCAGGCACATGACGGCGTTCTGTTGGTACCCGCCTCCGCCATCGTCGGGGGCAGCGGCTCGGCCGCCGTGTTCGTGGTCGAGGACGGGCACGCCGTGCGCCGTACGGTAACCACCGGCCTGAACTCCATGGGCCGGGTCGAGGTCGTCGAGGGCCTGCGCTCCGGCGAGCGCGTGGTCACGGCCGGGAACAACCAGCTCCGCGACGGGGCGGAGGTGCGCGTGCAAACACCCGGTGGTGCGGGGGGCGGTGAGGTCGGTGGGGAGCCGGGCGACTCCAGCCGGAGAAGCGGGACATGAAGACGCGTCGGGGGCTCCCGAGCCTCTCCATCCAACGCCCGGTCGGCACCGTGATGCTGACGTCCGTCGTGATCGTCCTGGGCCTGTTCTTCCTGTCGGGGCTGCCGCTCGATCTGCTTCCCACCATCGTCTATCCGCAGGTGCGGGCCTCGGTGAACAACCGGGGCGTGGAGCCCCAGGTCCTGGAGGAGACGGTGGCGAAGCCGCTGGAGGCGGCACTCTCCACCACCGAGGACCTCGTGAAGATGGAAACCGAGGTCCAGGAAGGGCGCGTGAGCGTCAGCCTGAACTTCGCCTACGGCACCGACATGGACTTCGCGCTCCAGGACGCGTCCAAGAACCTGGACCGGGCCCGGGCCGCACTGCCGGAGGAAGCCGATCCACCGACGGTATTCAAGTTCGACCCGTCGCAGTCGCCCGTCTTCGAGGCGGCCTTCTCGTCCAACACCCGCGACCTGATCTCGCTGCGCGACTGGGTCGAGTATCGTCTGCAGCCTCAGCTCTTGACCATCCAGGGTGTAGCCTCCGTCGACATCTCCGGCGGGTTGGTGCGTGAGATCCAAGTGGTGCTGGACCAGGAGCGCCTCCGCTCCTACGGACTCACCGTGTCCCAGGTCATCGACGCTGTGCGTGCGGCCAATCAGGACGTCGCCGCCGGCCGGGTCTCCTCACCCACACGGGAGATCGTGGGCAAGACCAGCGGGAAGTTCCGAACGGTGGACGACGTGCGGGCGGTCCTGCTGCCCACCGGGGGCGGCGGCCGCATTCCGCTATCCGAGATCGCACAGATCTCCGATACGCATCGGGAACAGCGACTGTGGGCGCGCCTGAACGGCGTCCCGGCGGTCAAGATCTCGGTCCGCAAGCAACCGAACGCCAACACGGTCTCGGTGGCCGAACAGGTGGAGCAGCGCCTCCAGGAGCTGCGCGCGTCCGGATTCGTGCCCGGTGACATTGACCGCCAGACCATCCAGAACCAAGCCACGTTCATCCGGAACTCGATCCGGGCAGTGCAGAGCGCTGCCCTGGGCGGCGCCGTGCTGGCCATGATCGTGGTGTTCCTGTTCTTGGGCTCGCTGCGCAAGACGTTCATCATCGGGTTGGCCATTCCCATCGCCGTGCTGGCCACGTTCATGATGATGGGCATCGGGCGTCTGACGCTGAACATCATGAGCCTGGGTGGCTTGGCGCTCGGCGTGGGTCTGCTGATCGACAACTCGATCGTCATGCTCGAGAACATCTTTCGCAGGAAGGAGCAGGGACACGAAGCAGCTGAAGAGGCCGCGCACGAAGGGGCCTCCGAGGTGCAGAGCGCCGTGGTGGCCTCGACGGCTACCAACCTCGCCGCCGTGGTGCCGTTCCTGCTGATCAGCGGGCTGGCCGCGCTGATCTTCCGCGAGCTGATCCTCACCATCTCCTTCGCCATCCTGGCATCGCTGGCGGTGGCTCTGACACTGGTGCCGATGTTGGCTGCGCAGCTCTCTCGCATCCGCTTCTCCAGCGGCCTGCAATCGTGGGCGCTGCTCCGTGGGTTCGACGCACTCGTGGGCAGAATGCGCGTATGGTATCGGAGCGCGGCAGCCCGGCTGGTTCTGAAGTGGCGTTGGGCTGTGCTGGCTGCGGCGCTCGCGGCGCTGGTGGGCTCGGTGACGCTGGTCTCGGACCTCGGCAACGAGTTCCTCCCGCAGGTGGACGACGGCAACGTGGGGGTCATGGTGACGTTGCCCCCGGGCTCGGCCGCGGAGGAGACCAACCGCATCGTGCAGGAGGTCGAAGGCATGATCGGTGACATGCCCTACGTGCGGGCCGTCTTCGCGACCGCCGGGGGCATGCTCTTCGGTGCGTCCACCAACGAGACCGCGGGGCGCGGTTCCGTGGACATCGTGCTGGCTCCCGGCACCGAGCGCGACATCACCGCCGAAGCATGGGTGCAGACTCTGCAGCGGCGCATCAACGAGCGCGGCTTCCCGGGAGCGCGCGTGTTCGTGCGCCCTCCGCGGATCCGCGGGCTCCGCACCAACTCGGCGGGATCGCCGGTCGCGGTGGCGGTGCAAGGCGACGACCTCCTGGAGCTTCAGCAGATCTCCGAGGAGATCCTGGCCCTTACGCGCGGCGTGCCTGGCCTGGAGAACCTGCAGCCGTCCACCGACGAGGCCAGCCCGCAACTCTCCGTCGAGCTCGATCGCGAGCGGGCTGGCTACCTCGGTCTCAGCGTGGCCGCGGTGGGGCAGACGCTACGCACCGCGCTGGACGGGACCGTGGCCACGCGCTTCACCGCGGGCAACCAGGAGTATGATCTGCGGGTCATGTTCCCCCGGGAACGGTTCCGCAGCCCGGAGGATCTGGAGTCGATCGCGCTGTTTCCGGGGCAGTCCGGCGGCGCCCCCATCTATCTGCGGGACGTCGCCCGTGTGCGCACGGTGTTGGGTCCCACCACCATTCGGCGTGAGAACCAGAACCGTCAGGTCCAGCTCACGGGAGATGTGATCGCAGAGGTCGCCAGCGTGGGCGAGGTCAATGACTCGATCCGGGTCAGACTGGCGGGCCTGCAGCTTCCCGACGGCTATGGCGTGATCTTCGGCGGCGAGGAGGAGGCCATCCGGGAGAGCAACCGTCAGATGACCATCGTGGTCTTGCTGGCGGTCTTCCTGGTGTTCGTCGTGATGGCCGTGCAGTACGAGAGCATCGTCAACCCGCTCGTCATCCTGTTGGCCATGCCGCTCTCCCTGATCGGTGTGTGCGTCATGCTGTTCCTGACGGACACACCTCTGAGCGCGCCGGTCCTGCTGGGGGTGATCCTGCTGGCAGGCATTGTGGTCAACAATGCCATTCTGCTCGTGGAGTACATCGAGCAGGGAAGGAAGGAGCGCGGCCTCACGCGCGAAGAGGCCGTCCTGGAGGCGGGCGCCGTGCGACTGCGTCCGATTCTCATGACCACGCTCACTACGCTGTTCGGCATGCTGCCGCTGGCATTGGGGATCGGGCAAGGGGCGGAGCTGATGCAGCCCCTGGCCATCGCCGTGGTCGGTGGGCTCACCGTATCGACGCTGCTCACCCTGTTCGTGGTACCGAGCGCGTATCTGATCTTCAACCGTAGCGCCGAGCGCATGGGCGCCTGGCTCACGGGAGCGAAGAGAGCCGGCGAGCCGCAGTCGGACGGAGTGGGCGAACTCGGGACGCATACTCCCACTCCGGTGGGTTCTTGAACCGACTGACCTGAGGCGCCGAAGGTCCTGCGAACCTGCGCGAGGCCCGGCCGCAGACGAGTCGGTCGCGCTACCAGCGGGCCAGCTCGACCACCAGGCGGTCGATGGCGTCGCGGACCTCGTCCGAATCCAGACCGGACCCGTTGGAGAGGATGCTGAAGACCATCTCCCGCCCGTTGTCCCGCACCAGGTAGCCCGACAGCGAATTGACGTGCGTGAGCGAGCCCGTCTTGGCGAAGACCCGTCCCTGCAGGGATCGCAGCCGACCCGCCATGGTGCTGCCTCGCTCCCCTGGTTCGGGTAGCGCCGCTCGGAAACGGTCTCCTCCCGGGCGGATGCGCATCTGGGTCAGCACGTCCACCAGCGCCCGGGGCGTCACCAGGTTGTAGATGGAGAGCCCCGAGCCGTCGACCACCTCGACGTCGCGCGAAAGCACGTTGAACGAGCGCCCCAGCTCCGTCTCCAGGGCCTCGGGGACCTGCCTCCACCCGCCGCGGCCGATGGTGGCCTGGGCGAGCGCGTGGGCCAGCTGGTCGGTGATGAAGTTGTCGCTGGGCTCCAGGGCGGCCTGCACGATCTCGATGAGCGGGGGTGAGGTAAGGGTGGCCAATCGCCGCGCCGCCGGGCAGTCCGGTACCCGGCCCGCTGCGCATCCGCCGACCAGCGCCGCTTCGGCATCCCAGGCGAACGCCAGGCCGCCTTCGAAGGAGATGCCGCGCTCGGTAAGCACCTCGTACAAGAGCTCACCGGCGACCCGCACCGGGTCCCCCTGCGCGATGCGGAGGGTGCGTCTCCACCCGGGGGGCACTGTCCCGGAGACCACCAGCCTGCCGTCCTCGCCGGGTGGCCGGGACTGCACACGGGCGCTGTCGGTCAGCGCGCTGCGTACCTCGACGCGCACCCGTCCGGAGGCGAGACGTGGCTCGGCCGAGACGCTGGCGGAGCCGCCCACCGACTGCGCTGCGCTCACGGTCAGCGCCACCTGCCCGCCGGCCACCACGAACGGTCCGCCGGAGGCACCCCAGGACCAGCCGACGTCCTCCACCATCCAGGAGCCCGGCACCCCGGTGGTGTCCCAGGCACTGGCGTCGATGAGGAGCGGACCGCTGAAGCGACGTGCCCCCTGGGCCAGCAGACTGTCCGCCAGGGCGTCGAAGACCGTACGCCAGGAGGGATGGAAGGCCTCCGACCAGGTGGGATCCCCCACACCGACCAAAACGAGAGCGCCGTCCACGCTTCCCCGACGCGTCGGACCGGTCGCGAACACGCCTGTGCGGAAGCGATGGTCGGGTCCCAGGGCGCTCAGCACCGCAGCGCCGGTGAGCACCTTCTGGTTGGACGCCGGCGCGAAGGTGTGGTGCGCGTTCAGGGACAGGAGCACATGTCCGTCGTGCAGGTCCTTGGCCACGATGCCCCAGTGCACCTGGTCGTAGGGCGGGCGGTCGATGATGGCCGCCACGCGCTCGATCAGCACCGTCTCGCCGACGGCAGCGGGGCGCGTCAGCGAGGACTCCTCCAACCGGTCCGACTCCAGGGGAACGAACACGTCGGTGGGGGCGGAGTCGGCCACCACCTCCCGTACCACGTAGACCGTGTCGCGCGAGACGCTGACTGCGTCGCCACCACCGGCGGGAGTGGCGGACGGCCGCGCCGCGGTCTGGCCGGCAGACGGCGCAGGTGCGGAGGCGGTGCCGACGCCCGAGCAGCTGGCCAACAGCACGGCCAGGCAGGCGACGGTCGACGACGAAGTGGAACGCATCAGCTCTCGCACGACGAGAAGGTGTGGGGTCGTACGCCGAACCTACCGCAAGACGCCTGCCCGATGGAGAGGAGCCGCCGTCAGGACTCCGGCTCCAGGCGCACGGCCGTGCCGTAGCACAACATCTCCGCCGCGCCGCGCGTGACCTCGGCGGACTGGAAGCGCAGACCCAGCACGGCGTCGGCGCCCAGGACCCGCGCTTCCTCCGTCATGCGGTCGATGGCCTCTTCCCGGGCCTCGGCCAGGACCTTGGTGTACTCGAACAACTCGCCGCCGGTGATGTTCCGCATGGTGGCGACGATGTCCTGCCCGATGTGCCGGGCCCGGATGCTGGCGCCGCGCACCAGCCCCAGAACCTGGACGATGCGCTGGCCGGGGATCGACTCGATGGTGGCCAGGATCATCGATAGACGTCCTTGTAGGGGTCGACCTGCCAGTGTCGGTACCGCTCGTAGAGCACGGTGGCGAAGAGCAGCACGATGCCCAGCACCACGCCGCCGGTGGCCATCTTTTCCCAGAGGGCGATGGACGAGCGCGAATACATCCAGGTGCCGTAGCTGATCCAGACGACGGCCCCCAGCAGAATCAGCATCCAGCCGATGGGCCGGGTGAGCCGGCGATGGACGCGCTCCCAGACCGATCCATCCAGCAGTTGGGGATCGAAGGAGAGTTGTTGCAGGTCGGCCTTCATGGCCTGGAACAGCGCGATGTCCCGCTGCAGCTCCGTGGAAGAAGCGAGCTCGCCCTCGATGCGCACGGCCTCCTCGGGCGAGAGCTCGCCATCGAGGTAGCGCATCAGGGTTTCGTGCGTAACGATAGCCATCTCAGTGCGTGTGCCCCTCCAGGGTCGTCCACCCCATCATCTCCAGCGCCTCCTTCAACGCGCGACGTGCGTGGAAGAGACGGCTGGCGACGGTCCCGTCGGGGATGTCCAGGATGGACGCGATCTCCTGGTAGCGGAACCCTTCCAATTCCTTCAAGACCAGAACCTCACGGTGCTCCGGCGCCACCTGCTCGAGCGCCTTCCACAACAACTCGCGCCGCGCCGCCCGCTCCCGTACGTGATCGGGTCGGTTCGCCGCGTCGTCCGGATTCCTCTCCAGGTTCTCGTCCAGCACCTCGACCTTGAAGCGGGCCTGCCGACTGCGCAGGAGGTCGCGACACCGGTTGCGGAGGATCTGGAAGAACCAGGGGCCGAAGGGACGCTTGGGGTCGAAGCGGGCGAGCGACTGCCAGGCCTTCACGAAGGCATCCTGCACCGCGTCGCGCGCCTCGTCGGCGTCACCGAGCATGCCGAGTGCGAGCCTGAGGCCCGGGCCCTCGTAGGCCCGAACGATCGGCTCGAAGAAGCGGGGGCCTCCGGCCCGACACTTCGCGATCAACTCCCGCTCGACCTCCGGTTGCAAGCAGACTCCAGTTTGACGGTTCTACGCAGGACCTACGGGCGAGCCCCCAACAATCTTCACGAGCGGGGGCAGGGGCAACCGACCCGGTCCGCATTGCCGCAGCCCGGGTGGCCGGATAGGCTGCGGTGCATGAGCCTCGCCATACGACGGATGGTACTCGGGCTGGTCTTCGCGCTCGCCGGGAGCGGCACGCTCCGTGGCCAGGGCAGCGCCCCTCGCCCGCCTCTGATCACCCTGGTGGAGCAGACCTCGGGCACGGACGCGCTCCTACAGGCGGTGAGTCCGGTGAGCCAACGAGTGGTCTGGGCGAGCGGCCACGCCGGGACCATCCTCCTGACGCTGGACGGGGGCGGCACCTGGGTCACCCGGCCCAGTGAGGCCGGCGACTCCCTCCAGTTCCGTGACGTGCACGGGTTCAGCGGCCGCGAGGCCGTGGTGCTGACCTCGGGGAACGGGCCCCTTTCGCGCCTCTACCGGACCGAGGACGGGGGAGCCAGCTGGAGCTTGACCTTCCTGATGGAGGAGCCGGCGGGGTTCCTGGATTGCCTGGATTTCCTGGATGAGACGCACGGCTTCGCCTATGGCGACTCCTTCGACGGGGTGCCGTTCCTTCTGGAGACGAAGGACGGGGGACGGAACTGGAATCGAGTCTCCGCCGCGGCGCTGCCCGCCGCCGGCCAGGGAGAGGGCGGGTTCGCCGCCTCCGGGACCTGCGCTCGGGCCGCGCCGGACGGCGCGTTCTGGATTGCCACCGGCGCGGGGGGGAACGCCCGGCTGCTGTCGCTGCGTTCGGGGGCCGGACAGTGGTCGGTGCAGGAGGCTCCCGTGGTCCGCGGCGATGCGGCCGGCCTGACCACGGTGGCCTTCGGTGCGGCGGGGAGCGGCGTGGCGCTGGGGGGTGACCTGGCGCAGATGGAGGCACGCACCGACAACGTGCTGCTGACCCGGGACGGCGGACGGACCTGGGCGGCCGGCGGGGCGCTGCATCTGCTGGGCCCCGTCTACGGGAGCGCCTTCGTGCCAGGCACCACCACCGTCGTGGCGGTGGGGCCGGGTGGTGCGGACGTCTCCGACGACGGTGGGCGCACCTGGCGAGCGCTCTCCGATCAGACCTACTGGGCGGTCGGCGTCGCGGCGGGCGGTGTGGGCTGGATGGTGGGACCGCGCGGCCGCATCACCCGAATTGAGTGGTAGTCCTCACACCATAGCCGCAACCGCTTCCACGAAGCGGTCGATCTCTTCGGCGGTGTTGTAGTAGTGGGGCGAGGCGCGTAGCGCACCCGACACTTCCTTCTGGTCGAAGTCCAGCACGCCGACCTCACGTGGGCTCGCCGAGGTGTTGATGCCCAGCTGGCGCAGGCGCTGCATGACGTCCGCCGGATCGAGCGATCCGATCTCGGCCGTCACCAACCCGGCCAGCTCCGGTCCCTGGTCCAGCACCCGGATGCCCGGCACGGAGGACAGCCGCTCGCGCGTGAGCGCCGCCAGCGCGCGCACCCGGCGCTCGATGGCGTCGAGCCCCAGGTCCAGCGCGTAGCGGGCCGCCGCACCCATGCCCAGCACCAACGCCCACGCGAACTCCCAATTCTCGAAGCGGCGTGCATCGGGTGCGGGCTGATACAGATCCGCCTCGATCCAGTCGGCGCCCCGCATATCGGGGAGCAGAGGCTCCAGGCCCTGGCCGAGCGCGCGCTCCGACACGTAGAGGAAACCGATGCCGCGCGGTCCTCGCAGGAACTTGCGCGCGGTCGCGGACAGGAAGTCACAGCCGAGTGCCTGCACGTCGATCGACATCTGGCCCACGGACTGACAGGCGTCGACCAACACCGTGACGTCCCGTTCCCGGCAGACGCGACACACCTCTTCCACCGGCTGGACCAATCCGGAATTGGTGGGCACGTGCGTCACCGACACCAGACGCGGACGCAGGCGGTGCACCAGCTCGGCGAGGGCAGCCACGTCCACGCCTCCCTCCTCGGCGTCCGGCGCGCGCACCACGCGGATCCCCATCCGCCGTTGCAGGGAAAGGAACGCGATCTGGTTCGACGCGTAGTCGTTGCGCGTGGTGAGCAACACGTCACCCTCGCGGAACGGGATCGCCGAGAGGGCCGTGTTGAAGGCCGTGGTGGCGCTGTCCATGAAGGCCACAGTGCCCGCCGGAGCGTTGAGCAGCGCGGATACGGACGCGTAGGCCTCTGCGATGGCGTCTGCGCGCTCGGCCGCGGCCTCGTAGCCACCGATGCGTGCCTCCAACTCGAGGTGCTGGCGTACGGCGTCCAGCACCGGCGTGGGCATCAGGGCCGCGCCCGCGTTGTTGAGGTGGATGCGGTGTGCGGTTCCCGGCGTGTCGGCGCGGAGGGCGTGGAGATCGAGGCTCATGCGGCGCAGTAGGTTCGGGCGGCCTGCTGAAGCACCCTACAGTGGGTCTGCAGCGAGTCCAGGTCCACCCACTCGACGTCGGCGTGTGCACCGGTGCCCGAAGGACCGAAGACCACGGTGTCGATTCCCGCGGCCTGGATGAAGGCCGCATCCATCCAATAGCTGCCGCCCTGACGTCGTGGGGACGCGCCCTGCACCTGTGCAAACGCCCGGTCCAGCGTGCGGACCACGTCGGAGCCGTCGTGCGCTTCGAAGGGAGCCCGTTCCAACAACAGGCGAAGCTCTGCCCGGAAGCTGGGGTCCTGCCACGTCAGCGTGTCCAGTAGACCCTGTAGCTCGGCCAGGATCTCGTCCGTGCGCTCACCGGGGAGCGTGCGACGCTCCAGCCCCGCCACACAGCGGTCGGCGTACACGCTGAGGCCCGCGCCCCCGTGCAGCGTGCCCACGTGCATGGAGCCGGGACCCAGCAGCGCGTGCCCGGTGCCTTCCCGCAGCGCCCGCTCCAGCGGTTCCAGGGCGGCCAGCACGCGACCCATGCGGAGGTTGGCGTCGATGCCTTCCCGGAAGCGCGAACCGTGCGCGGCGCGCCCGTGCGTGACCAGCTCCACCCAGAGGAACCCCTTGTGGGCTATGCAGATCTCCAGCTCGGTGGGCTCCGTGACGATGGCACCATCGGTCCGGACGGCCGCCAAGACCGCCTGCATGCCCAGGCTGGCCTCCTCCTCGTCGGCCACGGCCGTCACCACCACGTCGCCGGCCAGGCGCGGGCCCCGGGCCAGCGCCCGGGCGGCCGCCACGCAGCTGGCCAGGCCCGACTTCATGTCGTAGGAGCCCCGGCCGTGCAGGTGCCGTCCCTCGAGACGCGGCTCGAACGGTCGCTCCATCCCACCGGGACCGACGGTGTCCAGGTGCCCATTCAACATCAGGGAGCGACCACCGCCCGTCCCCGGCAGGCGGCCCACCACGGAGTCCCGTCCCGGACCCGCCGCGATGACCGTTACCTCGAGCCCCGCCTCCTCCAGATCGCGGGCCACCACGGAGGCCATGGCGGCTTCGTGGGTGCTGCCGTCCGAGAAGGCCGGATTCACGGAGGGGGTGGCTACATAGCGGGCCAGAGCGTCTTCGAGGAACTCGTCTCGGGATGCGGTACTCATGGGGGCTCCGTGCAGGCGGTGGGCGGCCCAAGCGACGCCGCCGAGTGGCCTGCCGCAAGGGAAGCGCTGCATGAGAGCGGTACCCCGCCGGCCGGTCGCCCCGCGGCCGGGGGCAGTGTTACCGTAGGATCCCCCCGGAATCACCTCAGCAGGACGCTGCTCCCTGAAGACCTCGACCGATTCCCGGACGCAGGAAGCCGCCGCTCGCGAGGTGGCAGAGCTCCGCCTGGCGGTCGAGGAGCACAACTACCGCTACCACGTCCTCGACAAGCCGACCGTCTCGGACGCGGAGTTCGACAGGCTCTTTCGGCGGCTGCAGGAGTTGGAAGAGCGCTATCCCGCCCTGCGCACGCCCGACTCCCCCACCCAGCGGGTCGGCAGCGAGCCGCTCTCCACACTCCCCAACTTCGACCACGTGGTGCCCATGCGCTCGCTGGACTCCAGCCAGGAGCCAGCCGATGTGAAGCGTTTCCACGAACGCATCATGAAGGCGCTGGGTGGCGACCCCGAGTTCATCCTGGAGCCCAAGCTGGATGGCGCCTCGCTGGAGCTGGTGTACGAAGACGGACATCTGGTGCGGGCAGTCACGCGCGGGAACGGGGTCACCGGTGAGGGCGTGACCGAAAACGTACGCACCATTCCCTCTGTGCCACTCAAGCTGCGTGGCACCACGCCGCCTGCGCTGCTTTCCGTGCGCGGCGAAGTCATGATGTTCCTTTCTGCCTTCGAGGAGCTCAACCAGCGGCTGGTCGAGCGCGGCGAGGAACCCTTCGTCAATCCGCGCAATGCGGCTGCCGGTGCCATCCGTCAACTCGATTCCCGGATCACGGCGGAACGTCCACTGCACCTGATCGCCTACGATGTGCTCCATGCGGAGGGCGTCGCGGTGGAGACCGACCGACAGGGTCTGAAGTGGCTCGCTGAATGGGGGTTTCGCGTTCCCGACCGGGTCGAGACCGCGTCCAGCCTGGACGAGATCCTCGACTATCACCGTCGCTACGAAGCGGACCGGGACACGCTCGACTACGAGATCGATGGCGTCGTCATCAAGGTCGACGACCTGGATGCGCGCGAGCAGTTGGGCTCCACCTCGCACCACCCCCGTGGAGCGATGGCGTTCAAGTTCGAGCCACGCAAGGAGATCACGCGCATCGATCGCATCGTGGTCTCGGTGGGGCGGACCGGCGCCATGACGCCGGTGGCGCTGCTGCGACCGGTGGAGGTGGGCGGTGTCACCGTATCCCGCGCCACCCTGCACAACCGCGAAGAGTTGGCGCGCAAGGACGTACGGGAGGGAGACCTCGTCCGCATCCAACGCGCCGGAGATGTGATCCCGCAGGTCCTGGAGCGCGTGCCCGAGCCGGGCCACAAGCGGCACGCAGCGTATGCGCTTCCCGCCGCCTGTCCGGCCTGCGGTACGCCGGTGGTGCTCAAGGGACCCTTCACGCTCTGTCCCAACCGCTTCGGCTGCCCGGCCCAGCTCAAGGGTCGGCTGGTGCACTTCGGGTCGCGGGGCGCGCTCGACATCGAAGGCCTGGGGGAAGAGACCGCCAAGCTGTTGGTGGAGCGCGAGCTCGTGCACGATCTGGCTGGTCTCTTCCACCTGCAGGCCCAGCAGCTGGAGGCACTACCCGGGTTCGCCGAGAAGTCTGCCAACAACCTGGTGGACGCCATCCAGGCGCGGCGCAGCACGGAGCTCGCGCGTTTCGTGCACGGACTGGGAATCCCCGAGGTGGGAGCCACGGTTGCCCGCGATCTGGCCGGGCACTTTCGCACGTTGGACGCCATCCTGGACGCCACGCCCGAAGCGCTGGAGGCGGTCCCCGGCATCGGCCCCAAGATGTCGGAGGCCATCCGCACGTTCCTGGACGAGCCGCGCACCCGCAGAGCCATCGATCGCGTGGCGTCCGAGATGAGGACGCTTACGGCGCCGGCGGCAGTGAAGGGCGGCGCACTGTCCGGAAAGAAGATCGTGTTCACCGGAGGCCTGGAGCGCTTCTCGCGCGAGGAGGCCAAAGAGCGCGCGGAGGCGGAGGGCGCCAAGGTCGTGTCCTCGGTCAGCAAGGCCACGGATTACGTGGTGGCGGGCAGCGATGCGGGCTCCAAGCTGGACAAGGCCACTGAGTTGGGCGTGCGGGTCCTCACGGAGGAGGACTTCCTGACGCTGCTGGGAGAGGCCTGAGCGGCGCATGGAGAACTTCGAGATCGCGCGGATCCTCGGTGAGGTGGCCGATCTCCTGGAGATCCAGGGCGCGAACTCGTTTCGGGTGCGGGCCTACCGCAACGCCTCCAGAGCCGTGGCCCAGCTCACCCGGCCCCTGGCCGAGATGGTCGAGGGCAACGAGGACCTGACCGAGCTCCCCGACATCGGTGAGACGGTGGCCGCCAACATCGTGGAGCTACTTGAGACGGGAACGCTCCAGCGCCTGGAGGAGCTGGGGCGGGAGATCCCGATCTCCCTGGTCGAGCTGACACGCCTGGAGGGGATCGGGCCCAAGAAGGCGGCCCGGCTCTGGAAGGAGCTCGACGTTACCGACCTCGAGCAGCTGGAGGCCGCGGTGAAGGCCGGGCGGGTGGAGACGTTGCCCGGGTTCGGCCCCAAGAGCGCCGCCAAGATCCTCGCGGCCATCGACGAGCGCCGGAAGCAGCGGGGGCGGATGCTGCTCTCGGAGGCCGAGGCGTTCCTGACCCCCCTGCTTCGGCACATGGAGAAGGCGCCGGGGCTCGACCGCCTGGAAGTGGCCGGTTCCTACCGGCGGCGGCGGGAGACGATTGGTGACCTGGACCTGCTGGTGACGGTCAAAGGGGAGGGAGCCCGGGTCGTGGACCACTTCGCCTCCTACCCGGCGGTGGAACGGATCACCGGCCAGGGGGACACCAAAGGAAGCGTGGTGCTGCGCTCGGGCCCGGCGGTGGATCTCAGGGTGGTCCCGCCGGAGAGCCTGGGGTCGGCGCTTCTGTATTTCACGGGCTCCAAGGAGCACAACGTGGAGCTTCGCACCCAGGCCGTCCGCGACGGGCTCAAGGTCAGTGAGTGGGGCATCTTCCGGGTCACGGAGGAGGGCGAGGAGGGCGAGCGCATCGCGGGTCGCACGGAAGAGGAGTGCTACCGGGTCCTCGGACTCCCTTGGATCCCCCCGGAGCTGCGGGAGAACCGTGGCGAGATCGAGGCCGCTCGCAAAGGCGCATTGCCGGACCTCGTCACGGTGAAGCACCTTCGTGGAGAGGTGCATGCCCACACCGACTGGAGCGACGGTGCCCTGTCCGTGCGGGAGCTGGCCGAGGCCTGCCTGGCGCGAGGCCTCCAGTATCTGGTCGTGACCGACCACACGCCCGCGGTGGGCGTTGCCGGAGGACTCACGGCCAAGCGCGTGCGCGCGCAGTGGGATGCCATCGAGCGGGCGCGGGAAAAGGTGGAGGGCATCCGGATCTTCCGTGGGTTGGAGGTCGATATCCTGAAGGACGGCTCGCTGGACATGGAGGACGAGGTCCTGGACGAGCTCGACTTCGTCATCGTGGCGGTACACACCTACATGGCGCTCGACAAGTCGGAGATGACCGAGCGCGTGGTGCGTGCCCTGCGCCATCCCGCTGTCGATCTTCTGGCCCATCCTACCGGCCGGCTGCTCAACCGCCGTGAGCCGTACGGGATCGACATGGAAACCGTGCTCCACGCGGCAGCCGAGCAGGACGTCGCCGTGGAGATCAACTCGAGTCCGCGGCGGTTGGACCTTTCCGATGTGCACCTGGCGCGAGCGCGCGAGTTGGGGGTGCCGGTGGCCATCACCACCGACGCGCACAAGGCCAAAGACCTCGACAACGCGCGCTATGGCGTGGATCAGGCCCGCCGGGCCTGGCTCGAGCGCGACGACGTCTTGAACGCACGCACCGCGACGCAGTTCGCCAAGTGGCTGAGGCGGCGCCATGGGTGAGCTGCTTCCGCGGGTCCTGTTGCTGGCCGGCGGTGTGGGCGCCCTGTACTTCGGTGCCGAGTGGCTCATTCGCGGAGCCGCCGCGTTGGCGCAGCGGTTCGGCGTGCCGCCCATCGTGGTCGGTCTCACCGTGGTTTCGCTGGGGACGTCCGCGCCCGAGCTGGCGGTGAGCATCCGCGCAGCGCTGGGCGGCGCTTCGGACATCGCCATCGGCAACGTGCTGGGGTCCAACCTTGCCAACGTGGGTCTGGTGCTGGGGCTCACGGCCCTGATCCAGCCGCTCACGGTCGCCGCCCGCGTGGTTCAGCGGGAGATCCCCATCATGATCGGGATCACGCTCCTGCTCTATCCGCTCATCCTCGATCTCGAGGTGAGCCGCTTGGACGGCGTGGTGCTGGTGGGGTTGCTGGTCGCGTACCTCCTCTACGTGATGCGCGCGTCCAAGGAGGAGCCGGAAGCCGTCCTCGAGGAGTTCAGCGAGTTCATCGAGGAGTTTCCGGACGGCAAACCCACCACGCGCACCACGCTGCGCGACCTGGGCCTCATCCTGGTCGGCCTTTCTGCGTTGGTGATCGGTGGCAACGCCATCGTGGCTTCGGCCATCTACATCGCCAGCGCTCTGGGCGTCTCGGAGATCGTGATCGGCATGACCGTGGTCGCGGTCGGGACCTCCTTGCCCGAGCTGGCGACCTCGATCGTCGCCGGGGTGCGCGGCGAGGCCGACATCGCCGTGGGCAACATCATCGGCTCCAACATCTTCAACATCGGGGGCGTGCTGGGCGTCACCTCCATTGTGGCTCCGATCCCGGTGGGGAGCGACGTGCCCCACCTCCATCTCCTGGCGGTGCTGTTCCTCTCTCTGCTGGTCTTCCCCTTCGCCAAGACCAGCTACCGCGTGCAGCGCCTCGAAGGCACCCTGCTGTGCCTGACCTACGTCGGGCTGGGGCTCTGGATCTTCTGGTGAGCCGCGGCCGCGACCCCGTCCTCGATGCCATCGCACGCTGGCGCGCCAACGGGCTGATCACCGAGGAGCTCGCCGAAACCCTGCACAACGACGCCGCCGGTGAGGCCCAGGAGCGGAACCGGGCGTTGTTGCAGTACGTGCTGGGGGCCACCGCGGGTGTCGTGCTGCTGATGGCGGCAGGCGTGTTCATCGCGCGCAACTGGGTGCTGCTCGAGGTGCCATTGCGCTGCACCATCCTGGGCGTCACCGGCCTGCTGCTGGTCGCCGGGGCACGCATGCTGGAGCGCCGCGAACGGATGGAGCCGGTGGGCGTGGGGCTGCGGGCCTCCGGCCTCTCCTTGCTGCTGGTGGCGTACCTGTACTCGGACGAAGCCTGGAGTGCGGGCTCGCCCGGCGCGCTGGCTGTCGCTGCATTGGCGCTCTTGACCCCGTGGCTCAGCCTACGCCTGAGCATCGGCCGCCGACCGGGTCCCGCGGCGGTCAACACGATCGCAGCGTACGCGTTCCTGGCTGTGTTCCTGGACCGGCTCGGTGTCGCTACCGACGCCATCGTCTGGGTGTTGGACGGGGTCCTCCTGCTGACCCTGGCGGCGCTCGCGACCCGCCTGCGTGCCGGCCTGGGTGGAGCAGCCGCCGATCGGGCGTTGGTGTCCTTCGTGGTGAGTCTCTTCGGAGGATTGATCCTGATCTGGTGGACCGCGGTCGGTCCGCTGGACACCGATGCGGCGATCTGGGGGCTCGACCTCTGGCTGCTGCTCATCGTGGCCGTGCTGCTCTGGGGCATCCATCGTGCGCCCGCCGCCCTGCAGCGCTCCTGGTATCCGACGCTGTTGGCCTTCACGGTGCTCATCGCGATCGTCTTCTCGTTCATGACGCTCGACGAGCTGCACCTCCACGGCCGCGAGATGGCGATCGGGCCTGGAGTCATTGCGGCGCTGGGGATCCCCTATGGCCTGCGCCACTCCAAAGGTGTGGTGCTGAGCTCCTGTCTGGCCGTGTTGGCGGCGGCGCTGGCGCTGGCCGACTTCGGTCGCCGGAGCCCGCTCGCGAGCGTGTTCATCCTGGCTGCTACCGCAGCGCTGCTGTTCTGGATCGCAACCCGTCTGGCGCGCCGCACCCCATGACCCACGCCTTCGGCGAGCGGCTTCCCGACCTGCGCGTACGGCCACCCGGACCCAAGTCTCAGCAGTGGGCCGCGCGGCTGCGCAGAGTGGAGTCCCGCAACGTCACCTTCGTCTCGGAGACCTTTCCGGTCTTCTGGGTTCGCGCGCGCGGCGCCAACGTCGAGGACGCGGATGGCAACATCTACCTCGATCTGAGCGGCGCGTTCGGTGTGGCGGCAGCCGGCCACACGGCCGAGCCCATCGTGCAGGCGCTACACGACCAGGCCGAGATCCTGGTGCATGGCATGGGGGACATCCACCCCACGCCGTTGAAGGTGGAGTTGCTGGAGCGGCTGGCGCGGCTGGCACCGTGGCGTTCGGCGCGGGGCGTGTTGGCGTCGTCGGGCTCGGAGGCCATCGAGGTCGCCTTGAAGACCGCGCTGCTGGCCACGGGTCGCACGGGGGTGCTCGCGTTCGAGGGCTCCTACCACGGGTTGACGCTGGGCGCGCTGTCGGTCACGCACCGTGACGACTTTCGTGCACCGTTCCGAAGCCGGTTGTTCGAGGGTGTGCGCTTCCTGCCCTTCCCGGGCGGACCGTCGGGGGCACCCGTGCACGAGGCATTGACCCGCGTGCGCGAGGTCCTGGCCGGGAGGGACGGTGGCCCGGCCGTAGGGGCCGTGCTCGTCGAGCCCATCCAGGGCCGTGGCGGGGTGCGGGTGCCGCCTCCGGGATTTCTGAGCCAGGTGGCAGAGCTGGCCCATACGGCCGGTGCGCTGATGATCTGCGACGAGATCTTCACCGGACTCGGGCGTACGGGCCGTATGTTCGCGTTCGAACACGAGGGGCTGAGTCCCGACGTGATCTGCTTGGGCAAGGCGCTGGGCGGGGGAATGCCGTTGTCGGCTTGCTTGGCGCCCCGTCGCGTCATGGATGCCTGGCCCGAGTCCGCCGGTGAAGCCCTGCAGACGAGCACCTTCCTGGGCCACCCGCTCTCCTGCGCCGCCGCGCTGGCGTTCCTGGACGTGCTGGAAAAGGAGGGCCTGGTGCGCCGAGCCCGCGAGGTCGGCGACCGCCTGCAGTCGCGGCTGCGGGACCGGCTCGGGGCCCTTCCCGGTGTTCGCGACGTCCGGGGCCGCGGACTGATGATCGGGATCGAGCTCTCGGTAGGCGATGGCCAACGCAGCGGGTCCGAGGTGGCCGAGGCGCTGCTGCGTCGCGGGATCCTCCTCCTGCCTGCGGGTCCCCAAGGGAACGTGTTGGAGCTGGTGCCGCCGCTCACGATCGCGGAGCATCAGTTGGACTTCGCGGTGGAGACGTTGGTCGCGGAGCTGGGTTGAGTGCAGCCCTCGGTTCCGCGCACACGGACGCCCCCTACGGGGGGCGGCCGCGGGAACGCTCGATGACCGTCTACAACCCTTCCAGGATCTCGCGCGCCACACCGGTGGTGGAGAAGCCACCGTCGTGGAAGAGGTTCTGCATGGTGACTTTGCGCGTGTAGTCACTGAACAGGGCGATGCAGTAGTCCGCGCATTCGTCGGCCGTCGCGTTGCCGAGCGGGGACATCACCTCCCCGTACGCCAGCATCTTGTCGAAGCCGGAGACGCCGGTGCCCGCGGTGGTGGGCGTCGGTGACTGTGACACCGTGTTCACGCGCACTTTGAACGCTTTTCCGAAGTGATAGCCGAAGCTGCGCGCGATGGACTCGAGCAACGCCTTCGCGTCGGCCATGTCGCCATACTCGGAAAACGTGCGCTGGGCGGCCACGTACGACAGCGCCACGATGGACCCCCACTCGTTCATGAGCTCTCTCTGGTAGAGGAGCTGCATGATCTTGTGGAAGGACATGGCGCTGACGTCCCAGGTCTTCTGGAGCCAATCATAGTTCAGATCGGTGTAGCCCCGCTTCTTGCGCACGTTGGGCGACATGCCGATCGAGTGCAGCACGAAGTCGATCTTCCCGAACTGTGCCTGGGCGGCGTCCAGCAGGGTGCCCAGATCCTCGACGGAGGTTGCGTCGGCGGCCACCAACTCAGAGCCGGTCTGCTCCGCCAGCTCCTTCACCTTGCCCATGCGCAGGGCCACCGGCGCATTGCTCAGGATGAAGCGGGCGCCCTCCGCGTGGGCGCGTTCGGCGACCTTCCACGCGATGGAAAGTTCGTCCAGCGCTCCGAAGATGATGCCGGTCTTGCCGTCCAGGAGGTTGTGCGCCATGGCCTCGTGCCGTTCGAAAGGAAGCGCCGCACGGACGGTGGGCGCCGGCGGACGGACCGCCGTGGGCCAAGATAGGCCGACCCCCCCGCCGCCGGAACCGGAGCGGCGGCGGCAGGGGGATCAGGACGTCCCGCCTCGGAGCTGCGGAAGCGGGAAGCCTGCTCGTGCAGAGCGTTCCTACCCCGCTCAGCGCAGCGTCGCTGGAAGCTGGCGCACCACCACCGAAGGGATGTCGAGATCGTCGAGGTCCACGTAGGCCATGCGTCCGTCCGGCCCAAAGGCCACGGGGAGGCGCATTCCGTTTGGAGCCACGGTCCCCAGGTATTCACCGGAGGCGTCGATGACGTCGATGGGGCCGTCCTCGCCCACGCGGCGGCCGCTGCGCTCCACCCAGATCCGGCCGCCCCAATCGGTGGACAGGCCTGCCAGCACGGCCCGTTCCTCCGCGAAGGTGGCCTGTTCGAGCTGCTGCGAGACCATCTCGCGCATGGCCTTTTGATCGATGGACATGCTGCGGGTGCCCCCCGCCGAGCCGCTGCCGCCTCCCTGCAGGATCATGACACCCGTTCCCCCGCCGCCGCCCGAGACGCCGGCGAGCCGCTCTTCCTTGTAGGCCTCCCGATCCGCGTCGGTGAGCCGGCGCGGCGCGATGGGACGGCGCAAGACCCGCTCGATGCCACCGTTTGCACCCACCACCTTCACCGCGTAGTCCACCGAGTCACTCACCGCCAGTCGCCCTCCGGGGAGGAGCCCGTAGTAGAGGCCAGGTGCCATGGCCACCTCCGATGCACCCACGGAGAAGCGCATGCCCCCGCCGGACATCTGGGTGGGACGTTCCTCCGCGGCCAGCTTCCAGGCGTTGTAGGCTACGCCGCTCGCTGCACCGCCCGTGAGATCCACCCGCCGAATGGGGCGCCGGTCGGGTGGGGGCCCTTCCGCGCTCTCGCTGGTGCGGATGGTGAGCCCATCGGTCGAGAAGACCACCCGACCCGCTTGGTCCAGCGCGAAGCCTCGGATGGGGAGGCCCTGCTCCAGGGGTTGGGCCTGTTGCCCGAGGAAGCGCCCGTCGGGTCCGAAGCGGAGGAAGCCCATGTGCCCTACGTCGAAGACCACCAGTTCACCTTCTCGCGTGACCGAGAGGGCGACGGGAGTGCGGAACTCCCCCGGGCCGTCGCCCTGCAGCTCGTGCGTCCGCACCAGCCCACCGCGCGGGTCGATCACGACCACGCGCTGCGACTGCGGATCCAGCACGTACAGGTTCCCCTGGGCGTCGAACGCCATTTGCGTGACCCGCGCGAACTCCTGCCAACCCGTGCCCTCGGCGCCGCCGACGCGGAACAGCTCCACCGGTTCGACGGCCAGCGCGCGGTCCCGCTCGGGGAGCTGGATGGTTTGCTGGGCGGACAGGGCGGCGGCGTGCAGCAGGGGCAGGAGGGAAAGGACCCAGGCTCGTCTCATGGTTCAGCTCAGGTTGGAGTCGGTGGCGTGTGCGGCGGTCCGACCGCTGGCAGGCACTGAGCCTGGGCTCCGGGTCGATGTCCGTTCGCTGAGTGCGATGCGCCCTGGAGGGTCCAGCGTTGGCCGGGGGGCCGCCGCTGTCCCCGGTACGCGCGGTCCGGAGCCGGGCATTACCTTTCCCGAGCGGCGGTCCACGAGGGGGCACTCCCCCGAGGACGCCCCGGACACGGTCCCTCCGCGCGCCGAGCGGTGCAGCAGGTAGGGTCGGGGGGCGGTGGGTCGCTGGCCAGATCACGTTGCAGACCGGAGCCTCGATGTCGGACCTCCTGACCCGCCCGACCCCCAAGCGTCCCACCACCCTGCGCTTCCAGGGCCGGGTGCTCTTCCTGGTCGACGACGCGGAGCTGATGCGGCTTCAGCTCCAGGAGGGCGCCGACCTGCCCCTGACGGACGAGCTGAAGGCGAAGCTGCGCGACCAGATCAGCACGGACGAGATCACTCCCGCCTACATCTGCTACTTCCACGACGAGACGCTGGGGGAGTTCCCCTATCTGGGTCTGATGGCCAAGGATCCCGCTACCGGCGAGCCGGCCTTTCCCGTGGGGCGTGGCAGCGTCAAAGCGGGTGGCTTCGTGTGCTCGGTGGCCGGCAAGCGGCGCGGCAAGGGGTCCAGCCGCGAACAGAGCCCCTATGCGGAGCTGATGGCCGGGATCGAGGTGGTGGTCGGCGAGAGCATCGAGCGGATCTACAACGAGAACTGCCAGAACCTCGGCATGCTCACCACCACGGACTTCGGCGTGATCGACCGGATCCGCGCGGGTGAGGAGATCCAGCTGGAGGAGTTCCTGGCGGGCAAGGACGCCATCACGCGGCAGATCATCGAGTACGGCGGCCTGTTCGAGTTCAACGTGGCGCGCTTGCAGGGCAGGGTGGACGTCCCGTTGCCGGAGGCGCTGAGCCACGCGCACGAGGGTGCGGCGGCCGCCCTGGAGGCCGCGGGAACCGCTGCCGAGATGTCGGGTCTCGCTCCCGCGCTACCGTCGTCGCGACCCATGACGCTCGGTGAGAAGATCTTTGCCCGTCACTGGGTGGTCGACGCCGCGCACGGGAACATCGGCGTCGACTGGGTGCGACCGGGAGAGGCCGGGTTCTTCCGCACCGATGTCCGCTTCTCGCACGAGTACGTGACCCCCATGGCCGCCATCTTCTTCGAGGAGAAGCTGGGCGAAGATGCGGAGGTGACCGACAAGAGCTCGATCCTGTTCTTCCGCGATCACCTGACGTTTCTCGCCAAGGCGATGAGCCAGGAGCGCATCGAGCAGGGCCTGCTGGAGGTCGCCAACCAGCTCGAGGTCAAGCAGCGCGAGTTCTCGGAGCGTCAGGGCATCACGCTGTACGGCGAACAGATGGGCCAGCGCCTGGGTTCGGAGGCGATCTGCCACTCCAAGATCCTCGAGGAGTACGCCGAGCCCGGCATGTTGATCATCGGGACCGATTCGCACACGCCGCACGCCGGTGCCATCGGCGCGCTCGCCTTCGGCGTGGGGACGACGGCGATCTTCAACTCATGGATCACCAAGGACGTGCGCGTGAAGATTCCGCCCTCGTTCAAAGTGGTGATCACCGGAACGCCGCGCGCCAACGTCACGGCCAAGGACTACATGTTGGAGATCCTGCGCCATCCCTACATCCGGGATGGACACGCGATCGGCCAGATCATCGAATACGCGGGACCTGCCGTGGAGGCGCTCTCGGTTGACGAGCGCGCGACCATGACCAACATGGCGGCTGAGGTCGGTGCCTTCACCGGCCTCGTGGCCGCGGACGAGCGCGCCGTCGAGTTCATGGTACGCGAGCGCGGCATGGACGAAGCGCGCGCCCGCTCGTTGGTCGAGGGCATGCAGAGCGATCCCGGTGCGGAGTACGTGAAGATCATCGAGATCGATGCGTCCACGGTGCGCCCGATGGTGGCGCTGCCGGGAGACCCCGGCAACGGCCTCTACGTGGACGAGCTCGCCGACGGACCCATCCGGATCGACATCGCCTACGCAGGGTCGTGCACGGCGGGCAAGAAGGAGGACATGGACATGTACGCGCGCGTTTTCGCCGAGGCGCGCGAGCAAGGTCTTACGGTGCATCCGGACGTGCGCTGCTACATCCAGTGCGGCTCCATCGAAGTGCGGGAGTACTGCCGTGCGCAGGGCTACCTCGAGCTCTTCGAGGCCATGGGCGCGTCGTTCATCGAGCCCGGGTGTGGAGCCTGCATCAACGCGGGCCCCGGCGTGACCGCCGCGCCGGACGAGGTGTCCATCTCCTCGCAGAACCGCAACTTCCCCGGCCGCTCCGGACCCGGGCAGCTGTATCTGGCCTCGCCCTATACCGTGGCGGCCAGCGCGGTGGCGGGGCAGGTGGTGGAGTGGGTGCCGGGGCAGGCCATCCGCCCGCTAGCGGCGCGGGAGCCCCAGCTGGCCTGACCTCGGGTCAGGTGGGACGGGGTGCGGGTGCCCCCGCTCGGCTCGGCGCGGCGCCCTGCGCGACGCTGAACCTCCGAGGCGGCTGTCGGCGCCCTCGCGGCGGTGCGACCTAGGCGATCCCGGCCAGGGATCCGCCCGTCCCACCGCTCGGCGCTGCGCACACGACGCGATTGCGACCGCTGTGCTTGGCCGCGTAGAGCGCGCGGTCCGCGGCGCGCAGCAGATCGGCGGGCAGGTCACGTCCCGGGCCCCAGGTGGTGATGCCGACGCTGATGGTGACCCGGAAGGGGTTCCCCTCCGTGTCCGTGTGCCGCAGCGCCTCGACCTCGGCGCGAATGCGCTCGGCGAGCGCTTCGCCCCCTTCGAGCTCCGTCTCGGGAAGGAGCACAGCGAACTCCTCGCCGCCGATGCGCCCAGCGTAGTCCACCTCGCGGATCACGCTGCGGATGGCCTGAGCAGTGGCGATCAGGACTGCGTCGCCGGTCGGATGGCCGAAGGCATCGTTGACCTGCTTGAAGTGATCGAGGTCCAACAGCATCAGGACGAAGGTATGGCCGTGCCGCTGGCTCCGACGTGCTTCGCGCTCGAGCTGATGCAGGAAGTGGCGGCGGCTGCTGAGGCCGGTGAGCGTATCGTAGTTCGCGAGACGCTCCAACTCCGTATTCGCCTCTTCCAGTGACTCGGTCACCAGACGGAGGCCGGCCTCGATGCGGCGACGGTCGGTGGTCTCGCGGAACACCAACACACGGGCGAGCAGCTCGCCGTTCACCGAGTTGTAGATGGGCGAGACCCGCAGGTCGTGCACGCGCTCGTAGTTGGCGGGGCCGAGATTCACGTCCTGCACCTCGCTGATGCCCAGCTCCAGCACCTGCTGCAGCGCGGGGGCTCGGGCCAGATCCGCAAAGTCCCGCCCGATGGAGGAATGGGTGCTGGGTCCGAAGAGCTCGGCACCGGCCGGGTTGAAGTCGAGGACGCGACCCTGATGGTCGAGCACGAACACGGCGTCCCCGATGCTCTCGAACACCAGATTGCGCGCTACCGGGACCAGGTCCGCGACCCCGGCCCTGAGGAGTCCCCAGGCCAGCAGCGATCCCGCGACCGCGTAGGCGAGCGGGACGAAGTCGAACCACACGCCGGGACTGACGGGCGACAGGTAGACGATGGTGGCGGCCACGACCAGCGCCGGCGCGCCGATGATGGACACGAGCTGTTTACGCGTGTGATACGTCTGCCCGACCGTCCAGGCCAGCACCGCGGTGGCGGCCACCACCAGGCCGTAGCAGTAGAGCGCATGGACGTAGAAGGCGGGACCGTGCTCCAGCGTCAGCCCGAGCAGGGAGCCGCTTTGCTCCTGGCGCACATCGGTCCAGATCAGATGGTGCCACTCGTTGGTGAAGACCAGACCCGTAATCACCGTGGCGATCAACACCAGCAGAGGTCCCCACTGCGTCGACGTGCGCGGGGTGCGGCCGGTGTAGCGGAGGGCGAACAGGAACCACGCCACCGAGGCCCCCAGCACTCCTGGGTACTGGAGCTTGGAGAACCAGACCTGGGCGGGGAGGCTCACGAAGGCCAGGGAGGCCGCCTGGGCCAGGGACCAGGTCCCCACGGCGAGCATCATCCAGCGGAGCTGGAGGGCGGCGGCGGCGGGGCGCGTGCGCTGACTGTACGCCGCGGTCGCGGCGCACCACACCACCCCGACCAGCGGGGGGATGATCCAGGGAGTCAGCTGCACAACACGTGGACCTTATCGGGGGTGGGGCCTGCAGAGGGCCAGCGGGGGTCCGAGCGACCCATCCGGCTGCACCTTTCATACCCGAAGAGCGTGGAATTCCGCCCAATCCGGTCATCGATGGGCCGAATGCCAGGATTCGGCCCAGCGGATGTCGTCAACCCACCGAAACTCGGGGGTTTTCCGAGGAATGCGGAACCAAATTCCGGGTCCGCAGGGGGCTGTGGCCAGGACAGCCCGATTCTCGGAACTTCAAGGGAAAACGGACGTTTGGGGGAAAAAGGGTCAGGTGCGGGGTCGTTCGTGCTCGGCGTCGGGGACCCGGGCCCTCCTTGCACAACGCCCCCGCGGCCGGGGGTTCGGCCGCGAGGGCGGATTCATGGCCGCTGCTGGACTCGAACCAGCGACCCCTACGATGTGAGCGTAGTGCTCTACCAACTGAGCTAAGCGGCCGCGTCCGCCGAGTCACGCGTCGGACCTGGCGGCGAGGGCGTCGACCGGGGTCGGACCCTCAGTACCCCCACGGGGAATCGAACCCCGGTTTTCTGGCTGAGAACCAGATGTCCTAGGCCACTAGACGATGGGGGCAAAGGCTCGGCGAGCAACCGAATCTCGCAGAGAACGTGGAAAATACCCCGCCCCCCCAGGTCGTCAACCCCGAACCGAGCCGGGCTGGCCGGGGTCCGGTCGAGCGGAAGTCGTGCGGCGATTCGGCGGCTGGGCAACGAGCGGGAAGGCCGTCCGAACCAAAAGCCAGTCCACGGGTTACATGGCCTGGCTCGCCGCGGTGGGCGGGGTGGCTTTCTACGACGATGGCGTCGCAGACCAGGGAGACCGATGGCGAAGAAACGTCGGGTGCTGGACGAAGAGACGGTCGAGCAGTGGCTGCAGGACCATAAGGGGTGGCGGCTGCAGGAGGGGGCGATCGTCAAGGAGTTCAAGTTCAAGTCCTTCCGGGACTCCATCGTCTTCGTGAACCGGGTCGCAACGATCGCGGATGACGCGAATCATCATCCGGACGTCGACATCCGTTTCAGCCGGGTCACGATCTCCCTGACCACCCACGACGTGGGCGGGCTGACCAAGACCGATCTGGACGTGGCCAAGACCATCGATTTCGCGACGTCGGCGCGCTGACCCGACAGCGGGCCCCGTCGGCCAGACTGCCCGCCCGCACCCATGGGTGAAGAGATGCAGCCTTTGACCGTTCGCCCTCGCGCACTCTCCTGGCTGCTGGTCCTCGCGTCCCTGGCCGCCTGCGACGGCGAGCAACGCGGCTCCGGTGCCGCCACGGGCGGTGATGCCGCCTTCCGTGTGGCGCTGCTCACCTCGGGTCCCGTCTCGGATGCCGGCTGGTACGCCGGAGCCTATGAAGGACTGCAGCGCATCGGTTCCGAGCTGGGTGCCAGCATCACCCACCAGCAGACCCGCACACCGGCCGAGTTCGACGAGGCCTTCACCGCCCTGGGGGCGGACGGCTACGACCTGGTCTTCGCGCACGGCTTCGAGTATCAGGACGCGGCCCTGCGCGCGGGCGAGCGCTTCCCTGACATGACCATCGTGGTCAGTGGAGGTGGGCGACTTACCCGCAACGTCATCCCGCTGATCTTCCGGCTGGAGGAGGGCAGCTACCTGGCGGGGTTGGTGGCGGGATCCCTCACGCGCTCCGGAACGGTGGGGATGGTCGGCGGGGTGGAGATCCCACCGGTGAAAGGGACCTTCGACGCGTTTCGGGCGGGTGCCATGGCGGCGCGGCCGGACGTACGGGTGATCGAGGCGTTCACGGGGGACTGGGAGGACGTGGCGGCTGCCAAGGAAGCGGCGGTGGCGCAGCTGCGCGCCGGCGCGGACGTGCTCATCCACAACGTGGATGCCGGGAGCTTCGGCGTGTTCCAGGCCGTACGGGAAGCGCGCTCCCAGGGTCGCACCGCCTGGGCCATCGGCATGAACCGGGACCAGAACGACGTGGCACCCGACGTCATTGTCGGGAGCGCCGTCATCCACATTCCGGACGCGTTCCTGGAAGCGGCCCGGCGCGTTCGCTCGGGCGACCCGATCGGCGCACCGCTGGACATGACCATCGCCCAGGGCGTGATCGACTTCGTGTTCAACCCGGAACGTGCGGACGTCATCCCCGAGACGCTGCACAGCGCCGTGGATGCAGCGCGTGCGGGGATCCGGAGCGGGGCGCTCCGCGTGCCGCGCGTGCCGTTCGTCGAGGGCGACACCGGAGGCGGATGATCGATCGGGGGCCCTCCCTCGAGGTGCATGGCATCGAGAAGCGCTTCGGTGCGGTGCGCGCTCTGGCCGGTGCGCGCCTGGAGGCCCGGCCCGGAGAGATCCACGCGCTGCTGGGCGAGAACGGGGCAGGAAAGAGCACGCTCGTTTCGATGTTGGCCGGACTCGTTCGCCCGGACTCCGGAGAGATCCGACTGGACAGCGTTCCGGTACGGATCGACGATCCGCGTTCGGCGGCCGCCCATTCCATCGGCGTGGTACATCAGCACTTCAAGTTGGTCCCCGCGCTGACCGCCCTCGAGAACGTAGCTCTGGGTGCTTCCGTCGGCCTCGGTTGGGGGCCTTTGCCCTCGAGCCGGATCCGGGCGCGGGCGTTGGAGGTGGCCCGCAGCACTCGATTGGACGTCGATCTCGACGCGCGCATCCAGGATTTGAGCGTCGGTGCCCGCCAACGCGTGGAGATCCTCAAGCTGCTCTATCTGGGGCCGCGCCTGCTGATCCTGGACGAGCCCACCGCCGTGCTCTCTCCCGGTGAAGTGGACGCCCTGTTCTCCACGCTGCGCGCTTCGGCGGCGCAAGGACGCACACTCATCCTCATCGCTCACAAGTTGGACGAGGTGTTGAGCATCGCGGACCGCGTGACCGTGCTGCGCAGGGGTCGCACCGTCCTGGAGGCGCCGCGCGCCGACGTCGACGCGCGCCGCTTGGGAGAGGCCATGGTGGGTCGCGAGCCTCCCCGCTTGCGAGCGCGCGCCAGCGTGCAGCCCGGACCGCGCGTGGCCCGGCTGGAAGGCGTGTCGGTCCAGCGCCAGGGTCGGTCGCTGCTGACCGACGTCGACCTGGAGGTGCACCGGGGGGAGGTGGTCGCCATCGCAGGGGTGGAGGGTAACGGGCAGCGGGAGCTGGCGCTGGTGTTGGCTGGCTTGCTGCGTCCCGAGCTGGGTCGCGTCGAAGTGCCGGAGGCGCCCGCCTATGTCCCACAGGAGCGGATGGGTGAAGCCCTGATCCCCTCGTTCGCTCTGACGGAGAACGTTGCCTTGGCGTTGCGTTCGCAGGCGGGCTTCCGGGGCCGGGCGACGCTCCACTGGGACGCGATCGCGTCCCGCACCGAAGCGCTTCTGACGGAGTACGACGTGCGTGCTCCCGGCGTCCGGGCGCGCGCCGAGACCCTGTCGGGGGGGAACCAGCAGAAGCTGGTGGTGGGGCGGGAGGTGGCGCGCGGCTCGTCCCTGTTCATCGCCGAGAACCCGACGCGTGGGTTGGATGTGGCGGCCACGGCCTTCGTGCAGGAAACGCTGTTGAAGCTGCGCAGCGCCGGGGTCGCGCTGGTGTTGATCTCCACCGATCTGGACGAAGTGCTCGCTCTGGCGGACCGGGTCTACGCGCTCGTGCGCGGCCGCTTGCTGCACGTGCCCGACCAAGAGCGCACGCGAGAAGGGGTGGGTCGGCACATGCTGGCAGGGGTGACGTGAGCCGCCGTCGGGCGCACGGTCGGACCTGGGTCCTCTGGGTCACTCCGGCACTCGCGGTGGGCGGAGCCCTGCTGGTGGTGGCCGCCGCTCTGCTCGTGGGCGGACACGATCCGTTGCGCTCGCTCGGCGCCTTGGCTGCGGGCGGCTTCGGCACGCCCGAGCGGGTTCTCTCGATCACGTTGGTGCGGGCCACGCCGTTGTTGCTGGCCGGCCTCGCGGTGGCGTTGGCGTTCCGCGGAGGTGTCTGGAACATCGGCGCCGAGGGGCAGCTCTACGCGGGCGCGGTGGCCGCCGTGGCCTTGGCGGCGGCCTTGCCCCCTCTGCCGGGGGGGCTGGGAGTGGTCCTGCTGCTGGGGGGTGGTGTGGTGGCTGGTGCCGCCTGGGCCGCGCTGCCCGCCTGGCTGCGTTTCCGCTCCGGGACCAGCGAGGTCATCACCACGCTGTTGATGAACTTCATCGCGCTGCATCTCACCAGCTTGCTGGTGCGCGGTGCGCTGCAGGAGTCGCGCGGCGTGTTCCCCCAGTCGGAGTCGCTCCCCGAGGCGTTGCGCTTGCCGGCTTTGGTGCCGGGCTCCCGTCTGCACGTGGGCTTCGCGCTGGGGGTGGCGTTGGTGATCCTGCTGGGATGGGCCCTGGCCCGTACCGATTGGGGGTTCACGGTGCGGGCCACGGGAGCGTCCGAGGCCGCAGCCCGGCTGTCGGGTCGCATGGACGCGAAGCGGGGAGCCGCGCGCCTGCTGGTGTTGTCGGGGGGGCTGGCGGGACTGGCGGGCGCGGTTGAAGTGACCGGAGTGACCTACGCTCTGTACGAAGACCTCTCCCCCGGCTGGGGGTACACGGCGATCGCGGTGGCCCTGCTCGGTGGGCTGCGTCCGGGCGGCGTGCTGCTGGCCGCGGTGTTCCTCGGGGGCCTCGAAGGCGGTGCCAGCGCCATGCAGCGCGCCGCCGGCGTTCCGGCGGTGTGGGTACAGGGGATCGAAGCGACGCTGATCCTGGCCGTGATTCTAGCCGGAGGGTGGACGGCGCGTGCATGGCGGCGCAGCCAGGCGGCGGACAGTGCAGCGGTCGTAGGGGAGCAGGGTGCGGAGGCATCCGCATGACCGAGGTGCTCGCTCCTTTCCTCGAGGCCAGCGTGCGGTTGGCCGTGCCTCTGATCCTGGCGGCGTTGGGAGAGTTGGTGAGCGAGCGAGCCGGAGTGCTCAACATCGGCCTCGAGGGCTCGATCATCGCGGGTGCTCTGGGCGGCGCGCTGGGTGCGCTCGCCACCGGATCTCCCTACGCGGGTTTGCTGGTGGGAATGGCGGCCGGCGTGTCGCTGGCCCTTCTGTTCGGCGTGGTGGTGATCGTCTTCGGCGGAGATCAGATCATCACGGGCACTGCGGTGACCCTGGCCGGACTCGGCGTCACCGGCATCCTCTACCAGGAGGCCTTCGGCGCCACGGGCACCGCGCTCACCATCCCCACGTTGGCGGCCTGGCGCATCCCCGGGCTGGTCGAGCTCCCGCTCCTGGGCAGCGCGCTGTTCGGCCAGGCCCCCACGGCCTACGTCGCCTACCTGCTGGCCCCCGCGCTGGCCTGGCTCCTCTTCCGTACGGGCTGGGGCCTGCGGGCGCGCGCGGTGGGGGAGGCCCCCGACGCCGCAGCGGCGGCCGGAGTCCACGTGCGCGCGGTCCGCATGGGTGCCGTGGCCTTCGCGGGAGCCACCGCCGGTCTCGCGGGCGCGCACCTGTCACTGGCGCACGCGGGCACCTTCGCGGAGGGGATGTCCGCCGGCCGCGGGTTCATCGCCATCGCGGTGGTGGTGCTGGGCCGCTGGCACCCACTCGGGGTGTTCGGGGCGGGGCTGTTCTTCGGTGCAGCCTCGGCCTTCCAGTTCTTCTTGCAGAGCCTGGGGCTGGACCTGCCCTACCCCCTGTTCCTGGGCCTCCCGTACGCCCTCACCCTGTTGGCCCTGGCCCGTTGGGGCGGGCGGACACCGGCGCCGGCGGCGCTGGCTCAGCCGTGGCCTCCACCCGCGGGTGGAGGGAGCCCGTGAGCGCCTGGGGTACCCTGGGCCGACCCGCACGAGATAGGTTCGACCGATGAATCTCCGTAGCGCTGCATCCCACGTCGTTCATCGTTGGGGGCGCCGGTCCCCGATCCTCCTGCTCCTCCTGCTCGCCTGGGCGGAGACGCGTCCGCTCGCCGCGCAGATTCCCGATGCCGGGGGAGCGACCCGGGTCGCCGAGCTACTCCGCGGACTGGATGGCGTGAAGCGGGTGCTCATGATCGGTGCCCATCCGGACGACGAAGACACCAGCCTGCTCGCAGCCCTGGCTCGCGGGCAGGGAGTGGAGGCGGCCTACCTCGCGCTCACGCGCGGCGAGGGTGGACAGAACCTCATCGGACCCGAGCTCTTCGAGGGACTGGGCGTCGTGCGTACGGGGGAGCTGCTCGCGGCCCGTGAACTGGATGGCGCGCATCAGTTCTTCACGCGGGCCTTCGATTTCGGCTTTTCCAAGAGCGCGGACGAGGCGCTGGCGCTGTGGCCGCGCGAGAAGCTGCTGGCGGACGTGGTGTGGGTGGTGCGGACCTACCGACCGCAGGTGATCGTCTCGGTGTTCACGGGCACGCCTGCAGACGGACATGGTCAGCATCAGGCGGCCGGCATCATGGCGCAGGAAGCCTTCGTGGCGGCGGCCGACCCGCAGCGTTTCCCCGAGCAGCTGCAGTTGGGCGCGCGCCCCTGGCAGGCCAGCAAGCTCTACGGGGGCGTGTGGCGCAACCCCGAGGGTGCGAGCGTCACCGTCGCGACCGGAGTGATCGATCCGCTGAGCGGGCGCTCGTACTATCAGATCGCGATGGCGAGTCGCAGCCAACACCGCTCGCAGGACATGGGGGTGGCTCAGATCCTGGGTCCGAGCGAGTCGGGATTGGCGCTCATGAATCAGGCGGCCGGCGTCGAGGTTGGCTCCACGCTCTTCGCGGGCGTGGACACCGCGCTGGTGTCGTTGGCCGACGCCAGCAGAATGAGCGGAGAAGGCGCTGCCCATCTGCGCGCGTACCGGCAGGGTGTGCAGGCGGCCGAGGACGCGTTGCGTCCCGAGGAGCCCTCCCAGGCACTGCCCGGGCTGCTGGCGGCTGTACGTCATCTCGAGCTGGCGCGCGCTGCCGCTTCGTCCGGGAGCGCGCTGTCCGACGAGCTGGCTTTCCGCAGCGGGCGCCTGGATGAAGCTGCGCTGGCGGCCGCCGGCGTGGTCGTCGACGCGCGCTCGAGCCGCGACCGTCTCGTTCCTGGCGAGACCTTCCGCGTCGACCTGGAGGTCTGGAACGGCGGCGCCTGGACCGCGACCGGCGTGGCCCCGGAGATCGAGCTCCCCGAAGGCGCACGGGCCCGCCCGGTCGTGCCTCCTCCTCCGCCACGGCGCTTCGGACCCCCCGAAGCCGACGCGGCCCGAGGCGAACGCACGCTCGGAGACTGGAGCTCCCGGGCTCGCGGCGAGGCGCGCACCCTGGCCGCCGGAGCGTTCGAGCGCTGGAGCTTCGAGATCGAATTGCCCTCCGACGCGCCGTTCTCGCGGCTCTACTACCTCGAGCGTCCCCGCACGGGAGCGATGTACCAGTGGCCGGATGATCCCCAGGAATGGGGGTCTCCCCGGAACCGCGAGGCGTTTCCCGTCGACGTGCCCCTCACGTTCACAGCCGGGGACGAGACGGCTGCGGTGCGCTGGAAGGGAGCCGTCCAGTACCGGGGTGTGAACCCCGCGCGGGGCGAGCAGCGGGAGCCGGTGCTGATCCTGCCGGCCGTCTCGGTGGCGCTCGATCCAGGCGTGCTGGTCTGGCCGCTGGATCGTCGCGATCCCCGCACGGTGCAGGTCACGCTGGAAAGCCACGCCCCCGACGTGCAGGACGGCACCGTGCGGCTGGAGTTGCCGGCGGGGTGGACGGCGGAACCGGAGTCATGGCCCTATCGTCTGGAGCGCACCGGCAGCCGCGCGTCGTTCGCGTTCGAGGTGGTGCCGCCCGCGGCCATCCGCGAAGGCGAACAGACCATCCATGCGTTCGCGACCGCGTCGGACGGTCGGGCGTTCGCGGAGGCCGTCACGTTGGTGGACTACGAGCATATCCGCAGAAACGTGCTCTTGCGCCCGTCGGACGCGATCCTGCGCACTTTCCCGGTCAAGGTGGCCCAAGGCCTCACGGTGGGCTACGTCATGGGCACCGGGGACTCCGGCCCCGCTGCCATCCGCGAGCTGGGCATCGAGCCCCATCTCATCACGACCGACGATCTGGCGGCGGGAGACCTGGGCCGCTTCGACGTCATCGTGTTGGGCGTTCGCGCCTACGAAGCCCGACCCGACCTGGTGCAATACAACGAATCCGTCCTGGACTTCGTGCGTCGGGGCGGTGTGCTGATCTCGCAGTACAACCAGTACGATTACACACGTCCGGGCATCGCACCGTATCCGGTGCAGATCAGCCGCCCGCACGACCGCGTCACAGACGAAACCGCCGCTGTGCGCCTGCTGCAGCCCGACCATCCGCTGGTGGCCACGCCCAACCGGATCGGCCCCTCCGATTTCGAGGGTTGGGTACAGGAACGCGGTCTCTACTTCCTGGGCGAATGGGACGACCACTGGACGCCCCTGCTCGAGATGGCGGATCCCGGAGAGGAACCCAAGCAAGGGAGCTTGCTGGTCTCGCGGGTGGGCGAAGGACTCTACGTCTACACGGGCCTCGCGTTCTTCCGGCAGCTGCCGGCGGGGGTGCCGGGTGCCTACCGACTGCTGGCCAACCTCATCTCGGTGAGGCCCAACCTGGTGCCCTGAGGGCACCGGCTCCCCGCTCTGCTGCTCTCGCGACTCCCTCGCCGTACCCGCGGTGGGGGTGTGGCACGGACTCTGCACCCCGCCTCCGCCCCGTAGGTGGTTGCGGTCGCCGCGAGGCGACTGCGGTCGGGGCTTCCACCCCTGTCGAGGCACGTCCTCGAGCCCTGGTCCCTCGAATGGTCGCTGTCGGTGTCCTGAGAGGGCGGTGACGCCACCGAGCAGTTGGACGCTCGTGAGCAGCATTCGTCTTCCCGTACATCGCAGGACTGAGGGACATGAAGGTGGATTCGAACGCCCGCCCGGGCCGGCGCTGTCTGTTGCCCTGGTGGACCGGTCTGATCGCTCTGGTTCTGGGGATCGTTGCCGCCTCCCCGGCAGGGCTTTCCGCGCAGGTCGACCTCGTTCTCAACCTGACGGACAGCCCCGACCCGGTCGCTGCGGGTGGGGTCATCACGTACTCCACCACGGTAAACAATGACGGGCTGACCACGGCTACGGGTGTGCAATTCACCCTGGACGTGCCCGCCAACGCCACCTACGAGGGATTCACCGGGGCGGGAATCAGCTGCTCGGGAATGACGGTCGGCGCACTGGGCCCCGGGACGGTGACCTGCTCCCTGCCCGACCTGCCCAATGCGGCGACGGCGGCGCTGACGGTTCAGGTTGGGTCTACAGCGTCGGGGTCCGTCATCATCCAGGCGCAGACCAGCGCCAACGAGGCCGACGCTCAGCCCGCCAACAACTCGGTCACGGAGACCACCACCGTGACCGCGGGTGCCAATGTCGCACTCTCCATGACCGGTCCGGCCACGGGGAGCTCCGGCTCGACCATCAACCACTCGCTGACCCTCTCCAACGCCGGACCGGACGCGGCCAGCGCGCTCGAGGTCCAGTTTCCAGTACCGTCTGGCCTCCTGTCGGTCGGCTCGCTACCCGCTGGCTGTTCGCTCGGGGGCAGCACCATCACCTGCACCGTGTCCGGGCCCATCGCCTCCGGAGGGTTCACGGTGATCGGCCCCTTCTCTTGGCAGATCAGTGCGGGTGCGGGGAGCACCATTACCGCGTCGGCGTCCGTGCAGGTGAGCGGCAGCGCGCCCTTCGGGACGCCCCAGGATCCCGACGCGTCGGACAACACCGCGGTCTTCAATACCACCGTGACGGCGGGCAGCGATGTTCGGGTCACGGTCTCCCGCAGCCCCTCTTCGGGATCCTACTTCGTCGGCGGCGCCCTGAGTCTGGTGTTGACCGCAGCCTACACGGGCGACAGCCCCAGCGGGCTTTCCCTGGTGGATCTGGTGCCGGGTCAGTACACGATCGACACGGGGTCCTTCAACCTTTCGCAGAACGGCTGGACCTGCTCGGTGGCGGGCCAACAGGTGACCTGCACCAGGCCGGCCGGCGGAGCCGCCGGGGCGAACCAGTCCCTGGGATCCATCAGCATTCCGGTGATCGTCGCCACGGCCGGCGTAGCGGTGACGAACTCGGCGACCATCTCGGCGGCCTCGCCGACCGATCCCGACCTGAGCAACAACTCCGACGACGACGGCGGAGCCACTCTTCTCGATCCGGCTGCCGACCTCTCCGTCACCAAGAGCGCTCCCAGCCCGGCTCTGGTGGTGCAGGGCGTCCCATTCAACTTCGCCCTCAGCGCTCGCAACAACGGGCCCAGCGTCTTCTCGGGGACGCTGATCATCACCGATCAGGTGCCGGCCGGCCTCACTGTCAATAGCTACACGTTGAACGGGTGGTCCTGCGCACCGGCGGCCCCGGTGACGGGCCCCGCCAACATCGACTGTCAGCGGACCTACACATCGGGCTCACCCCTGGCATCGGGCAGCACCACACCCACGTTCACGTTGAATGCGACCGCCACCGTCACGGGTGGCATCACGAACAGCGCCACGCTCAGCACCAGCGGCGCCAGCGTTCCGGACAACAACGCAGCCAACAACACCACCAGCGCCACCGTCACGTCGTCCACGGTGGGTGCCTCCGCCGACCTCACTGTGGCCAAGGTCGTGGACCTGGCCACCGTGCCGGCAGGCGAGGTGCTCACCTACACGCTGGAGGTCGTCAATCTGGGGCCGACCGCGGCGGGGAGCGTCACGCTCACCGACAATCTCACCACCCTGATCAACAACGCGGTGGGCGCGACCGGTGCCGGATATGTCGGTCATACGATCACCGAGAACGCTGCTGGGCCGGGCGGAGTCACGTGCTCCACGGCCTCGACGGGAAGTACCAGTCGGCGCTTGACGTGCACCATCCCGACCCTGCCCGTCTGCACGGCCGGTGTGGACTGCCCGACCATCGACGTCGCGATCCGGCCGGGTGGAAATGGTGGAAGCCGCACCAACACGGGAAGCGTGGTCTCTTCTGCAACGGCTGACCCCGTGACCGGGAACAACAGCGGCAGCGTGACCAGCACCGTGGATCCCCGTGCCGACGTCACGATCAGCAAGACCGCCACGCCCGACCCCAGTCCATCAGGGCAGGAAGTCGTCTTCGTGGTGACCGCCCTGAACAACGGCCCCAGTCAGGCGGCCAATGTCACCGTCACCGACGACTTGCCCTTGGACATGGTGTTCGTGTCCGCGTCGCCTTCCGCCGGAAGCTGCAGCGTGACGCCGACCGCGAACAGCGTGACGGCGCCCGGAAACCGGCAGGTCGTCTGTAACCTCGGAAGCATCAACAACGGCGCGCAACGTACGCTCACCATCCGGGCCAAGCCCACCAATGTCACGCGCGGCACCACGCTCACGAACAACGCATCGGTGAGCACCACAACGACGGAGCCCACGGTTCCGGGTTCGACCAACAACACCGCCACCGCCAACGTGACGGTCAACAATCCTTCGCTGGACATCCTCGTCAACAACTCGGACACCGTGGACCCGGTGGCCATCGGGGACGCGACCGCCTACACAGTAGTGGTCACCAACGTCGGGCCGTCGGACGCCGAGAACGTCGTCATCAACAACACGCTGCCTCCCGGTGGGTTGAGCTACCAGTCGGTGACCTTCCCAGCAGGCTCCTGCGCCACCACCCCGATCGTGGGTGCGATCGGTGGCACGGTCGTGTGTTCCATTGCGCGCTTGAGCGCCGGAGGATCGGCCACCCTCACCATCGGCATGCAGGGCGAGGTCAAGGGCGTCTACACCAACAACGTGTCGGTGGCGACCGACGAGACCGGACTTGGGTTCGAAGACGGATCGAACAACACGTCGGACGAGAACACCACGGTGCGCACGCGCGCCGACGTGCAGGTCGTGAGTGTGGTCGCCACCCCGAATCCAGTGGCTGTGCGGCGACCGTTCAACTGGGCGGTTCAGGTCAGGAACAACGCGGGCGCCGGCTTGTCGGAGGCGGACAACGTCACGGTCACGGACAACCTGCCGTCCGGGTTGGAGCTCACCGGCGCGCCCACGGCGGCCGTGGTCTCCGGTACCACGACCGCCAACACCTGCACCGGCCTGGCTGGAGGAACGAGCTTCACCTGCGATCTCGGCACGGTGAGCAGCGGTGCCGTGGTAGACATCACCGTCCCCGTTCGAAGCCTCAGCGTGCCGCCCGGCGGAACCGCGACGAACAGCGCGTCGGTGACCACGTCGTCGCTGGATGTGGTGCCCGCCAACAACAGCAACAACGGGGTCGTGACCATCCAGGGCTCCACGCTCACAGGGGTGGTGTTCAGGGACTTCGATGCGGACGGGGTCCAGGACGGGTTCGACACCGGCATCGCCGGGGTCACCATGACGCTGGCAGGCACGGCCTTCGACGCCAGCCCCGTCTCTCGCACCACAAGCACCAATGGGAGCGGCGTCTACACGTTTTCTGATCTGCCCGAGGGGACCTACACGATCCAACGGGGCGCGGTGAGTGAGCCCCACCTGGTGGTGGGCCAGCAGACCGCCGGGAACCGGGGCGGCAGCGCCGCCACGCTGGGCCAGATCTCGGCGATTGCGCTCGGCGAGATCGACAGTGGGAGCGGGTACCTCTTCGCCTACGTTCCCCAGGCGCGCGTGGGCGTCGCCAAGCGGGTGGCCTCCGGACCCACGGTTGCCGCCGATTCGAGTTACACGGCCGAGCTCCGGCTGGTCGTGGAGAACCCGAGCCTCGAGGACCTGGCGCTGGTGAGCGTGACAGATCCGTTGGCTGGGGCGGCGCCGGCGCTGGGCAGCTTTGTGGCCGGTGGCGCGGCTGCGACGCTGGCAGCGGGGCAGTACACCGTGCAGACGGCTCCTGCTTTCGTCGGTGCCTGCGTCGGCGGGACCGCGAATGCCGGGTTCGACGGCGACGGGACCCAACAAGTCGCCACCATCGCCACGCTCTCGGTGGGCGCCACCTGTGAGCTTTCGTTTACGGTGCGCTTCCACCCCGTCGTGCCGCTGCCGGTGGGTGGCTATGAGAATCAGGCAGCGGTGTCGGCCGTGGGCGCCCTGTCCGGCCAGACGCCCTCCGACCTCTCGCAGGACGGAAGCGATCCGGACCCCGACGCCAACGGCGACCCGACGGACAACGACGTGCCGACGCCACTCACGCCCACACTGGTGGCAGACGTCACCACGGTGGTGACGTTGAGCGGAAGCGGGAACGCGGGCACCACGGTGACCGGCACCGTTCTGTTCACGAACAACGGGCCCTTCACCGCTGCGGCGGTCACCTACACGCTGACCCTGGCGGCCAACCTGTCCGGGGTGAGCTTCAGCAACCTCCCCGGTGGTGCGGCGGCTGTCTACAACGCGGTGTCTGGACAGGTCACGTTCACCGGCATGCCGGGCTCGCTGACCGCATCCCAGATCGCTTCGGGAGATGGTAGCACCCCGATCGGGTTCACCTACGAGCAGTCTGCTTCGGGTACCAGCCAGGCGAACAGCGTCATCGCCACCAGCACCAGCCAGGGAGCCAACACGGCGCCCGACTCCGACGCCGACATCCTGGCGGGCGTGGGAAGCGCGGCCATCGGCGCGGCCAAGAACGGGGGCCTGTCCGGCAATACCGTGACCTACGACGTCACGCTCGAGAATCTCTCGTTCTCGACGGCCAATTCCGTCTCCGTGCCCGACGACCTGGACTCGGTGTTCGGCGCCGGCAACTACACCGTCGTCCAGGCTCCGACGCTGACGACGGCGCCGGCCACCGGCTCGCTCACCGTCAACGCGGCCTACACCGGCTCGGGTGGGAACGTCGATCTCATCGACCAGACCACGCCGCTCTCCAACACCATGGTCGTGGGCGACATCGCGGTGATCCGCTTCCGCGTCCTGATCATCAACGTGACCGACCAGGGACATGGGCTGGGTGTCTACCACAACCAGGTGACCACGACCGCCTTGGCTCCGGGGGCGGTGGGTCCCTACACGGACGTGTCGGTGGACGGCTCAGACCCGGATGCGAACAGCAACGGTACAGCCTCCGACGACGCCTCGCCGACCATCGTAGCGCTCGGAGCGGACGCGACCATCGGCGTGGCCAAGGCCGGCTCGCTGGCGGGCGACACGGTCACCTACGACTTCAAGCTCCGAAACACCGGCAACGCCGTTGCCGACTCCATCCAGCTCACGGACGACCTGGACGCCACCTTCGGCGCCGGCAACTTCCAGGTGCTCGGCCCTCCCCTGCTGGTGCTTTCTCCCCTGGCGGGCTCCCTGACGCTGGCGGGTGGCTTCACGGGCGTCGCTCCGAACCACAATCTCCTGGCAACGTCGCCTCCGGCCACCAACACCTTGCCGCCCGGCGACAGCGCCACCGTGCGTGTGCGGGTGCAGGTCACCAACGTCACGGATCGCGGCTTCGGGCTCGGCACCTTCCACAACAGCGCCTCCACGCGTGCGCGGGGTCCGGGTGCGGCCGGCCCCTACCTCGACACCTCGGTGGACGGCACCGACGTCGACCCCAACAGCAATGGGGATCCGACCGACGATACCAGCCCCACGATCGTGAGCGTCCCTGCCGACGCCACCGTGGGCGTGGCCAAGAGCGCCCAGGTGTCGGCACTGAGCGTGATCTTCCAGGTGCGCCTGGAGAATACCGGTAACGCGGTGGCGAGCGCCGTCTCCGTCACCGACGACCTGGATCTCGTCTTCGGTGCCGGGAACTACACGTTGAACAGCGCGCCGGTCTTCGTAGCGGACCCCGGGACGCTGACGCTGAATGCCGGCTACACCGGGTCTGGGGCCGCCACCGAGCTCATCGACCAGACCGTGCCCGGTGCCAACATCCTGGCCCCCGGAACGGCGGCCGTGATCCAATTCGGTGTGACGCTCAGCAACGTCGTGGACATGGGAAGCGGGTGGGGCGTCTACGCCAACCAGGCACACACGTCGGCCCTGGGACCGGCGGGCACGGGTCCGTTCACGGACGACTCGCAGAACGGCGGCTCGGTCGACCCCGACGGGGACGGCGATCCCACCAACAACTCCGTGCCTACCCCCGTGGTGATCCAGCCGTCCGATCTGGTGGTCACCAAGAGCGGGCCCGCGACCGCTCAGGTCGGCGATACCATCACCTATGTGATCGCGGTCACCAACGCGGGACCGGGCACGGCGGTGCAGGTGCAGATCCAGGACGTGCTGCCCAGTGGGGTCACCTTCGTGGGTGCGACAGGGGGGGCGTCCCTGTCAGGGGTGACGATCACCTGGCCTGTTGTCACACAGATGACGGCGGGCGCGGTCGAGACGCGCGAAGTGCGCGTGGCCACTCCGGCGGTGGGGACCTGGGAGAACGTGGCGAGAGCCAGCTCGCCCACCCTCGATCCCACTCCGTCCAACAACAACGGAACCGCCGCGGCGAGTCGCTCCACCGTCGTGGTCGAGGAACGCGGCGCCGATCTGGTCGTCACCAAGACCGGGCCCGCCACGGCCTTGGCGGGAGACACGGTCACCTACGTCGTCACGACGCGCAACGATGGTCCCGCGGATGCCGATGCGGTGGTGGTCTCCGACTCGTTGCCCGCGGGCGCGGTCTTCGTCGCTGCGAGCCGCGGCGGCGCGCTGTCGGCGGGTCAGGTGCGGTGGCCCGCCCTGACGCGTTTGACCGCGGGCGCCAGTGTAGTGGATTCACTGCGCGTGGTGCTGCCCTCCGAAGGGACGTGGCTCGACATCGCGTCGGCGACCAGCGCCAACCCCGATCCCGATCCGACCAACAACGACGGCTCCACACCGGTGCAGCGTGTCACCACCGTGACCCAGCGGGTCGACGTGTCGCTCGAGAAGCGCCTGCTTTCGGCCACCCTCGCTGTGGGCGGTACGGCCCAGTACGAGCTGATCGTCTCCAACGTGGGTAGCGTGCCCACACAGGGTCCGGTCACCGTGGTCGATACGCTGCCTGCAGCGCTGAGCTTCCAGAGCGCCACCGGCCTGGGCTGGACCTGCGCTGACGCGGGTCAGGTCGTGACCTGCAGCACCCCGGGGCCGTTGCCTCCGGGCGAAAGCAGCATGGTCTCGGTCAGCGCGCTGGTGATCGGTGCATCCGGAGAGTCCGTGGTCAATACCGCCACGGTATCGACGCTGGGAGACACGGGAGGGGCGGGGAACAACACGGGGGCTACGCTGCCGGCCGAGATCCAGCCGCTGGGTGAGCTGCGCCTGGAGAAGCGTGTGTCGTCGCCGGAGGCCGAGATCGGCGATCTCGTCACCTACGAGCTCACGCTCCGCAACGTCGGCGCGGGGCCCGTGACGGAGGTGGTCCTGTCAGACCGGCTTCCCACAGGGTTCTCGCTGGTGGCTGGTTCGGTGGTGGTGGACGGCACCAGTGTCACCGATCCGGTGGGCACACCCGGTCCGCTACTCGAGCTTCCCCTGGGCGACCTACCTGCCGGCTCCACCGTCCGCATCTCCTACCGCGTGCGAGTGGGGGTGGGCGCCGAGCTGGGTGACGGCATCAACCGGGCGGTCGGCTCCGGCTCCAACGGCCTGGCCGCGAGCAACGAGGCCGTGGCTGCGGTGGGCTTGCGCAAAGGCGTCTTCACGGACGAGGGCTTGATCCTCGGCCGGGTCTGGGTGGATCCGTGTGACTGCGTCCCCACGGGCGCCTTCGAGGAGCCGGTCGGCGAGACCGTGGGCGTCCCGGGCGTGCGTGTCTATCTGCAGGACGGCACCTCTGCCCTTACGGACCGTGAGGGCCGCTACTCGTTCGACGGGCTGCCGCCGCGCCACTGGTTGGTGCGGGTGGACGAACGCACGCTCCCGGCGGGCATGCGTTTGAGCCCGCTCACCACGCGGCACCTGGCGTCGGGGTCCAGCAAGCTGGTGGATCTGACGCGGGGTGAGATGGCGCGCGCCGACTTCGGCGATCCTGCCGCTGACTCGGCCCTCGTCCTGGACGTGATGGCGCGGGCGGCCTTGGGGCCGGTCCCCGACCTGGTAGTGCCGAGTGCTATGGCCAACCGGGCGGGCACCTCGATGCGGGGAGCTCCCGGCCCCTGGTCGGCGGCGGCCATGCGTAGCCCGCACACCTCCAACCTGGCTCCCCGACCGTCGTTGGTGGGGGGCGTCCGTCCAGTGGAGGGGGACCGCTCGTCGGGCCGGACCCAAGCGTTGTTCGCGCCCCTCTTCCGGCGTCCGGGATCCACATCGGGGATGGCGTTGGATGCCTCGGCGAACGCCCACGGCACCAGCGACGCTGCCGCGGGGATGCGCTCCGGCGACGGACGGCTGGGCGTGCTCCTGATGGGTTTCGTGGAGGGGCGTATCGACTGGCGCTCTCTCGCGGATGGAGAGCTGCTGACGCCCGGCGTCCGCGACCGCTTCCAGGACGCGTTGGAGGAAGTGTCGACGCAAAACGCCGAAGGCACCCTCACCGCCGGGGCCCGGGCGGCCGCGTTCGCCACGGGCGAGGTGGGTGATGGCTACCAGGTTACGCTGCGCGTCGATACGGAGAAGGACCGCGGTCGCCGCTTCTTCAACGACATCCGACCGGATGAGTTGTACGACGTGTTCGGCGATGCGTCACCGCGGCTCTTCGAGGCGCAGTCCAAGGGCCGCGTCTTCGGCGCTCTGGGGCGAGGCGATTCCTACGTGCTGTATGGGGACTTCAATACCGCGTCCTACGACCCGGCGTCGCAGTTGGGCCGCTACGCGCGCACGTTGAGCGGCGCCTTGCAGCAGTACTCTTCCGACCGGATGTCACTGCGGACGTTCGCCAGTCGCGATCGTTTCCAGCAGGTGGTCGACGAGTTGCCGGCGCTGGGGATCAGCGGACCCTACGCCCTGAGTCGTGCGGACGGCCTGCTCAACTCCGAGCGGGTCGAGCTCGTCACCCGCGACCGCACGCAGCCCGGGGTGATCCTGGACGTGGTGCCGCTCCAGCGGTTCACGGACTACACCATCGAGCCGTTCAGCGGGCGATTGATCTTCAAACGCCCCATTCCCTCGGTGGACGAGCGCCTGAACCCGATCTCGATCCGGGTGACCTACGAGTCGGAGACCGGGGGTGCGCGCTACTGGGTGTATGGAGCCGAGGGCCAGTTGAGCCCTTCGGAGCGCCTGAGCTTGGGTGGGAGCGCCGTGCGCAGTGACGATCCGTCGGGCCGCTTCGACCTGGCTTCGGCCCATGCCACGCTCGGCCTCGGCGAAGGCACCTGGCTCTCTGCAGAGGTGGCCCGCAGCGACAGCGCGGGCGCGCAGAACGGGGTCGCCTGGCGGGCTGAGCTGGTCCATCGCTCCGAGCGGGCCGAGTTGAGGGCGTTCGTGCTCGAAGCCGACTCTCTGTTCCAGAACGTCAGCGCCGGTGTGGCGCAGGGTCGTACCGAGATGGGGTTGACCGGTCGAACCCTGCTCAGCGAGAACGTGGCGCTCTTTGCTGAGGCTGTGCGCTCGGAAGACGCGCGCACGGATGGAGTGCTCACCGGAGGTCGTGTGGCCTTGGCCCGCAAGCTCAGCGAGCGTTGGAGCGTGGAGGTGGGCTTCCGTCATGCGTCCGAGGACCGGGCTGCCACCGCCGAGACGGCCAGCGTGGTGCCCAACGACGTCAATGCCGTGGGCCTGCGCCTGGAAGGGGCCTGGAGCGAACGGGGGACCCTGTACGCCGAGATGGAGCAGGACGTCCAGGACACCGATGCCCGTCGCGTGGCCGTGGGTGGCGATTTGCGGGTGGCCGAGCGGGCGCGCCTGTACGCCCAACACGAGCTGATCTCCAGCCTGGCGGGGCCCTATTCGCTCAACGCGATCCAGGAGCGCAACCGCACGGTGTTCGGGGTCTCCGCGGACTACCGTGAAGGCCAGAGCGTGTTCTCGGAGTACCGGGTGGGCGATCGCCTCAACGGCCGTGAGGCGCACGCGGCGATCGGCCTGCGCAACCAGTGGAGCGTCAAGGACGGCGTCCGTCTCAGCACCAGCTTCGAACGGGTGCGTCCCGTGTCCACGTCGGTGACAGGACCTGCATTGGCGGTGACCGGCGCGCTGGAGTGGGCCACCAGCCCACTCTGGAAGGGCGCGGTGCGGGGTGAGCTACGGGCTACCGAGACCAGCGATCAGGTGCTGGGCACCCTCGGGTTCGCGCGCCGCTTGACCGAGAACTCCACAGCTCTGGTCCAGAGTGCGCTGACCAAGGTGCTGGATGGTGGCGCCTTCTACGAGCGCACGCGGCTGGGTCTGGCCTACCGTGGGGATGGGCGCAGCAGTTGGAACCTCCTGGCCCGCTACGAGCACCGCACCGACGACGATCCGTTTGCGGCGGGCGGGCCCCTCGATCATCGGGCTCACGTCTTCTCCAGCCATGTGAACGTGCGGCCTGCGGATCGCCTCACGGTCCGGGGAGAGTGGGCGGCGAAGCGCGCCACCGACATCGTGGGTCCGGCGGAGAGCGAGTTGACCGCACAGCTCCTGGCCGCGCGGGCGACCTGGGATCTGACGTCGAACCTGGACATGGGCGCCATCGGTCGCACGCTGTCGGACGAGGCGCGTCGCCAGTTCGGCCTCGGTGCCGAGCTCGGCGTCAAGGTGTCCGACGGGCTACGGCTGTCGGTCGGGTACAACTGGTTCGGATTCCGGGACGACGATCTCGGGCTCGATCAGTACACCGACAAGGGCCTCTTCGTGGATCTGTCCTGGCGCTTCGACGAAGCCACGTTGGGGCTGAGTGGGACCGAACGACGCGTGGGTGAGCGTGCGAGGACCGAGGGCACGCAGGAGCAGGATCGGTGTCGCTGCACCCCGCCGACCGCTCCCGAGGTGAGGGAGGAAGCGCCGGCGCCGGCAGTTCCGCAACGGGAGCCGCGTGCCGCCGCGCCCGCACCGGTGCCGGAGGAGACGCCGGAGGCGGACACAACGCAGGTGGTCCGGACGTTGGTGGTGCCCAATGTGGTCCACTTCGCGTTCGACCGCGCCGAGTTGGATGCTGCGAGTCGTCGGGTGCTGGACGAGGTCGTGGCGGTCCTGGAGGCAGAGCCGCTCGTGACCGTCGCACTCTACGGCCACACGGACGTGCGCGGCTCCGACGACTACAATGCGGCGCTGGGGCAGAGGCGCGCTCGCGCGGTGCGCGAATACCTGGTTGCGCAGGGCATCGCGCCCGCGCGGCTACGCGAGATCTCGAGGGGTGAGGGGGAGAACTACCGCCTCGCCACCGAGGAAGTGGGCCACGCCCTGAACCGTCGTGTCGAGCTTCTCTTCTTCATGCCCGACGGGCTCCAGATCGAGGTGCGCCGCCAGGAAGGCGACCTGAAGGTGCGGGGCAGGCCGTAGGTGGGGCGCATATCGCAGGGGACCCCGCCGGTCATCGGACCTCCCGGGTCTCATTCCGCGAACTGGCCTCCTACCCTTCGGGCCTCGAGGCTCTCGATCGTATCCAGTAGCTCAGTGAACGCGAGCCCGAAGGGTGTGAAAGAGTACTCCACGCGCGGGGGAACCTCGCCGTAGCTGGTACGCGTCAGGATCCCGAAGCGGAGCATCTTTCGAAGCCGCTGGTTCAGCACTTTCGTGGAGATGCCGACACAGGCACGCTCCATCTCCCCTGGACGGCAAGCACCGGCGCGAATGGCCGCTAGCACGGCCAAAGACCACTTACAGCCGACGATGCTCTCAACCATCGCCGCCACCGGCGGGGGCGTTTCTCGCTCAGCCGCTCGCTGATCGGTCCGCATGGGACGCCATTCCTTACCAACGGGTACGTATCGGACCGTTTGGTGCCCGGTTGATCGATCCTGCACCCACGATACCGTCTGCATGCATCGGCGGTCCAGGCGGCCGTCGTTCCCACGAAACTTGCGAGGTGACCATGAAGACGAAGGCGACCTTCTATCACGCGGGGTGCCCGGTGTGCGTGTCAGCGGAGGAGACATTCGCGCGCAGCTTGGACCCTCAACGTTACGACGTCGAAGTCGTACACCTCGGGGAACAGAAGGGCCGTATCGCCGAAGCGACCCGCGTAGGCGTGGAGTCGGTCCCGGCCCTCGTGATCGGCGAGCGGCCGTTCCACATCAACTTCGGCGCAGCGATCGGCGATCTTGCCTAGGTAGCCGGGGGCGGCGGGGCGGACCTACACCCCGTGCCCGCCGCCCACCATCGTCTCTTCGAGTGACTCGGCACGACGTCGTCGTGGTGCCTGTGGTCGGTGCTATGGCGAGCGATGCTCCGGCACCTTGGCGAACTCCCGCAGCGCCAGCAGCCACTGCCGTGTGAGGATGGCCAGCACCTTCTCGCCCTTCTCGGCGGTAGCCAGGGTGGGATCCCCGAACAGCCCGGTGGTCGAGTACTCCGGGTCGGAGGGATCGCGCGAGAACAGTCCTGGCTCGTAGCCCGGATAGCGCTTGGGAGTCAGATCGCCGTAGTCGGTGACCGCGCGCTCCATGTGCACGCGCTCCGGTTGGAGGAACAGGTGGATGGAGGTCTCCAGCTCGTCGGCGTGTCCCCCGGCCCGCTGCTCGGCGATGGCATCCACCTCCTCGGTCTCGAGGTCGTTCCACGACAACACCAGCACCGGGATCCCGTACTGGACGCGCAGGTCACGCGCCACCATCGAGATGGGTAGTCCCGTGGCCATGCTGATGCCGGTGTTGAGGAAGACCAGGCGGCGAGCGCCCTGCTCGGCCATGGACTTGCCCACCTCGTAGACGTAGCGGCGGAACACCTCCGGATCGGCGACCTCGGTGCCGGGGAAGGCTCGGAAGGCGGGAAACCAACCATGCAGGATCGGGGGCGCCACGATCACGTCCGTGGAGTCGACCGCCTTCTGCAGGAGGTACTCCAACACCACTGCGTCCGCGTTCATGGGCAGGTGCGGGCCGTGCTCCTTGGCCCCTCCGCCGAACGGGATCACCACGATCGGCGATTCACGAATGCGCGCCTCAGCGTCCGGCCAGGTGAGGTCGCCGAGGAAGGCACCCGGTGCCTGAGCCCGCAGGTGCCCCGCCGACAGGAGGGTGGCCAGAGCGGTGAGGAGGATCGGGACGCTCGGAAGAGTACGCATGGACTATGACTTGATCCCGGGAAGGCGGACGGGACCGTCCAGCCATCCCCGCACCCCGTGGGGTTGGTACGGAGCCTCCAGCTCCGTGCGCTCGTCGTCCGTGAGCTCGATGTCGACGGCGGCCACGGCCGACTCCAGTTGGTGCAGTTTTGTGGTGCCCACGATGGGCGCGGCTACGTTGGGTTGGGCCAGCAGCCAGGCCAGCGCCACCTGCGCGGGCTCGATGCCCCGGCGCTGGGCGACCCGCACCGTTGCCTGCACCACGTCCCAATCGGACGCGTGGTCATAGAGCTGGTCGATCAAGGGTGCGTCGGCCTGATCGCGCACGGACGCGGCATGGTCGTCGCGTGAGCGCTTGCCCCCGAGGAGACCCTTGGCGAGCGGCGACCACGGGATCATGCCGAGGCCCTGATCCACGCACAGCGGAATCATCTCGCGCTCCTCTTCGCGATACACCAGGTTGTAGTGGTTCTGCATGGCCACGAAGCGCGCCCAGCCGTTGCGCTCGGAGACCGAGAGCGCCTTCATCAGTTGCCAGGCGTAGATGGAGCTGGCGCCCAGGTAGAGAACCTTGCCCTGCTGCACCAGCTGGTCCAGAGCGGCCAGCGTCTCCTCGATCGGTGTGAAATAGTCCCAACGGTGGATCTGATAGAGATCGACCTTCTCCACGCCCAGGCGCCTCAGGCTGGCCTCACAGGATTGGATGATGTGCTTCCGTGAGAGACCGGCACGGTTGGGTCCGTCGCCCATACGCAGGCAGACTTTGGTGGCGAGCACCACCTCGTCCAGGCGGGCGTATTCACGAAGTGCCCTACCGGTGATCTCCTCACTCACACCGATGGAATACACGTCGGCGGTGTCGAAGAAGTTGATGCCCAGCTCGATGGCCCGCCGAAAGTGCGGCATGGCTTCATCCTGCTCGAGCACCCAGCTTCGCCACTGCTTGCCGCCGTAGGACATGCAGCCGAGCGCGATGCGGGAGACGCTGAGACCGGTAGTGCCGAGACGCGTATACTGCACGAAGGGATCTCCTGAGTCGGGTGGACTACACTGCTCCGTGTCGAAAGCAGCTGACCTCGTGGTCGTTCACGAGACCGGCGGCCTGCATGAACGCATACATGGTGGTGGGTCCTACGAAGCGGAAGCCCCGCTTCTTGAGGTCCTTGCTGAGGCGTCGCGAGTGTTCGGTCTCCGCCGGGATTTCCCGGTAGGAGCGCACACCGTTCTGGAGAGACGCACCGTTCACGAACGACCAGATGTAGGCGTCCAGCGAGCCGAAGTCGTCCTGAACCGCCAACACGCCCTGAGCGTTGGCGATCGTCGATTCGATCTTGCCCCGGTGCCGCACGATCCCCGGGTTCTTCAACAGGCGTGTGACGTCGCGGGCACCCATGCGCGCCACCCGCTCGGGATCGAAGTCGTGGAAGGCGTCGCGATAGCCTTGTCGCTTGGCCAGGATGGTGGACCAGGACAACCCGGCCTGAGCGCCTTCCAGCGTGATCATCTCGAACAGCCGGGCGTCGTCATGCACGGGGACGCCCCACTCCCGGTCGTGGTAGGCCTGGTCCAGAGGACCGGCGTTGGCCACCCAGCCGCAGCGCACCAGCGTCGGGGTCACCGAAAGTCTCGCTGAACGCTTGGCTCCACGGAGATCGACGCGCGTCGGTTGCAGTCCATTAGTCCCCCAGGCTGATGCCTTGGGACCGCGCGGTGGCGATGACGTCCCCATCCAGCGGCACCTGCTTCAACTCACGGATGGCATCGACCAGGGGCACGGCCTTCACGTCGGGGGGGTCGAGCGCCACCATGCATCCGAAGCATCCGTCCTGGATGAGCTTCACCGCGGCGGCGCCGAAGCGCAGGGAAAGCAGGCGGTCGTAGGCATTGGGGTGGCCGCCTCGCTGGAGATGGCCCAGCACCAGTGAACGGGTCTCCCGACCCGTCCGCTCGCCGATCTGCTGGGCGAGCCGGTCGGCGATGCCACCATAGCGGTCGGCCGCACCGACGCGCCCGGTCTCTACGAAGGCGGCCCCCTCTCCGGCGGCGCGCGCCCCTTCGGCCACGGCCACAATGGCGAAACGGCGCCCTGTTTCGTAGCGACGCTCGATGGACTCGCAGACGCGGTCCAGGCGGTAGGGAATCTCGGGAATCAGGATCACGTCCGCTGTGCCGGCCAGCCCCGCGAACAGAGCGATCCACCCCGTGTGGCGCCCCATCAGCTCCACGACCATGACGCGCTCATGTGCCTCGGCTGTGGAGTGCAGCTTGTCGAGCGCGTCGGTGGCCGTATCGACCGCGGTGAAGAACCCGAAGGTGACGGCGGTGGCGGCCAGGTCGTTGTCGATCGTCTTGGGAACACCGACCACGGGCAGCCCGAGCTCGTGCAGCCGGTGGGCGATCCGCAGCGAGCCGTCCCCGCCGATCGCGACCAGCGCGTCCCAGCCCCGCTCGCGGAAGACCTCCAGGATCTCGGGCGTGCGGTCCCGCGAAACCACCGAACCGTCCGCTTGCACCTCCGGAAACTCCATCGGATTGCCGCGGTTGGTGGTGCCCAGAATGGTCCCGCCCAGATGCGTGATGCCTCGGACGGCACGGCGATCCAGGCGAACCACGCCGGAGCCATCCCCGTTCAGGATGCCGTTGTAGCCCTTCTGGATGCCGTAGACCTCCCACCCCTGGTTTTCGGCGGCAAGCACCACGGCGCGGATGACCGCGTTGAGTCCGGGGGCGTCGCCACCCCCCGTGTTGACGGCGATTCGTTTGATGGTCATGCGGTGGAATAGACGCACACCCCCGGCCCGCCCGTCAACGGAACGGGACCTCGGGCTCCGGGGTTTCGCTGTCCATGGTCACTGAAAAGGACATCGAGAAGGCCCTGCGCAAGGTCAAAGACCCCGAGCTCAATCTGGACCTCGTGGTGCTGGGGCTCGTCTACGAGATCGAAGTGGAAGGTCCCAGGGTCAAGGCCTGGATCTCGCTCACCACGCCGCTGTGCCCGGTGGCTCCGCAGATCGTGGACGACGCCAAGCAGGCGATCCTCGGAGTGGAGGGCGTGGAGGAGGCGGAGGTGCAACTCACCTTCGATCCTCCCTGGACCCCGGAGCGGATCGCACCCCTCATCCGTTCGTCGTTGGGGCTGTAGACCCGGGTTGCCCGAGTCCGCGACCGGAGGGGTCCTGGCTCATGCCGGGGCGCGCTCGTTGGCGATCGTCAGCTCCAGATGGATCCGATCGGGTGGCCAGGCCGCGCTCTTTTGATCGACCGTGAGTGTGGCGCTCCCGTCCCGCGCCACCGTGAGGGACTGGTTCGTCCCCGTCTCCACGTGCTCCCAGATGGGGTCGTCGTCGTCTCCGAAGTAGTCCTTCAACATCTGCACGCTCACGCCCACGCCCAGGCTGAGGTCGGCCTTCAGCCACACGGCAACGCTCATGTTCATTCGAACATTGCCTGCCATCCCACTCATCCAGGGGAAGGTGTGCGAGATGTTGGCCGCGCCCGACGGAGGTTGACCCCAGCTCGCCGGCAACCATGCGAGCTCGACTTCGAGCGAAATGGGCTGATGGTGCCAGTCGTCGCTGCCGAACAACACTCGGCGCACTATGTCGACTTTCCCGTACACGCGAACGGTGCGCCGCCACTCCGGAGGGTCCTCGAGCCTGAGGTCGACGACCTGCTCACCGGGCACGAGCTTGACCACCTGGCGGGCGCTCAGCCACCACTGCGTGGCCGGCCAGTACACTCCGGCGACGACCTCTTGCCTTCCCGTACCCACCTCCAGGACGTAGGTAGTGCCGTGTCCGCTGGGCCGTGTCAGGTCCTTGTCGCAGCCGATGCGCACCTCCGCCCCGACCACCTCCGCGTCGCCGTAGAGCACCCTCCCCGTGACCCGGGCAACCCCCGCAGAGCGCTCCAGCACATGCTTGAGGCCGGGCTCGACGCGCCAGCCAAGGAGCAGCATGCGCTCGGTGTAGCCCCAGAGTCCATGCCGGATGCGTGCATGCTGCGATGGGGACGGAGGGTCCCAGAAGCGCAGCATGTCGTCCGGGCTCACGGCGACGCCGCTACCGGGCGTCCGCCAAGCGTCACTCTCCGTGTCCGCGGCGTTGTCGCTGGCAAAGACATTGCACATTTGATTGGCGACCTGGTCCGGCATGTCGTTGAACAGAAGCGCGAGGTCGGTGACCTGGCCTTCCGTACAGCCCAGAACGGCCGCGGCGATCGCTGCCGGACCTTGGAGCAGCACCACCAACGCGCTGAGCCCGATCTTGCCGAGGCCGACCAGCCATGCGTACTCGTCGGTCATCGTCATCAACTTTTCGCGGACCTCGCGTCGGACTGACCCGCTCGTGTAACTGAAGAGCGCCTCTGCGGCGGCTTTCCGTTCGGCCTCCGTGTACCGGTAGAGCCCATCTTCGACCGGCGTGGGCAGGAGTTCCTCAGGGCTCTCAGTCGCCTCGCCCTCCAGCTCGAGCAGCGGAAGGGTGGCACTCGCTCTGCGCACGGCGGCCCAGATGAAGCTGGAGCAAACGAGCGGGGCCGACCCCGCGGCCCAGTCGGCGCCGACCGGGAGCCCCGACCACTCAGAATGCCCGGGTGGAGGCGCGCGCCACTGAGACTCGACTCCGATCCTGGCCCGTGTGTACGCGTAGAACCGATAGTGGCCGTCGATGGCGATCGCGGCGTCCGCGACCCGGTGGAGGGTCTGACGCACCGCCGGGTCCATGGCCTCCACGTCAGGATGTGGTTTCAGCACGACTCCGTAAACCAGCTTCTCCAGGTCCATCCGATAGGCCGGGCCGCTGGGGAAGTTGTGGATGGAGTACCCGTCGCCTGGGCGCTCGGGATCGAAGAACAAGCGCCGCTCGTTGAAGCCCGTCCATGCTTCGGGCGGGGAGCCGTCCGGGGGCTTGGGCAGCACAGCGGCAGTCGGATTCCGTGTGTAGTAGTCCCAACGGGGATTGAGCTTGGCGAAGGGCGGCGACAACGGCCCGGGCACCGAACTGTTGAAGCCCGTGAAGAACGCGTCGTCGATGGTCTGCGTGATGGTTCCCGGCCAACCGTACTTGAGGAGGTCCGGGCGAAAGCCATCCGTTGGCGCGGGCTCACCGAGCACCGAGCCGGTATAGAACTTCTCCTGCTTGAGGCGATCGTGCGCTGCGGTGGCGTGCCGGATGACGAACTGGTCCTCGATCATGATCCCGTTGTGATCGTAGGACTGGGGTGGGGAGGTGCTGCCGAGCAGCGTTCCGATGATCCCGGCCCCGTCCGCCGGCGTTACGACGAGGTCACCCCGGTTCGCGTTCTGGATGTGGGGCGGCGTCCACGTCCAGATCTCCGTTTCCGTCGCGGCGCAGACAAGCCGCGGATCTGGCGGACACGCCCTCGGGTCGCAGTCGGTCCCCAGGAGCTGGCGCAGATTCTCCGGCAGGTCGAAGGCGATGTCCCAGGGCGCGACGAACAGGTCGTCCTGGAAGGCGCCTCGCCAAGCGGCCCAGACACGAGTGCCACTGGAAGCGAGCGAGAGTCCGTGCACCTGGCCACCGGTGAAGCGCTCGACTTCACCGATGCTCGAGAGGTTGAACGGAACAGTGTGTCCCTCCACCTCGAGGCCACCGGGTCCCGGAGCGTCGCGTTCCGAGGCAACGAGGACTCGGCGACCACCGTGCCCCCCGACAAAGGCTGCAGACACCCCGAGGCACGGCGCCCCTTCGATCGCAGCCTGCCAAGGAACCGCCGGGTCGGGATCGTCGACGTCGAGCAGCCCGACCGAAATGCGCCCCGGTCCCCCCCGCTCGGCCCAGAGGAGCCCCAACCGGCGGTTCTCCTCGTCGAACGCCAGGGCCGGCGCCGTCCGTGTCTGGAGCGTCAAGCCCACGTCTTCGAACGCGGTGCCATCGACGCTGCGCCATAGATGCACCGCGCCCGTGTTCTCAGACCAAAGCAGCCAGAGCCCCTGGTCGGTCCCTGCGAGCGCCAGGCGCCAGTGTGTCAGGAAACCGAGCGACACGGGCGGAGTGAACGAGAACCCGTCAGCGGAGGAGGTGAGCTGCGCCTCTCCGTTCTCGTCGCTGAACGCGAGCCAGAGCCGGTCGTTCCACGCGGCCAACGCGAGAGCGGTCGGGGCGGCGAACGGCAGCAGTTTCGTCTGCGAACCGACGGGTGTGGAGAGCACCGACACCGAGCGGAGCGTCAGGACGTCCTGAAGATTGCGATACGCAAGCCAGAGGACGCCCCGCCAGAAAGCGGCTGCAGGGGAGCCCGCGATCCGCTCGCCGGGCTGGAACACCGAGTTCAACATCCGACGCCTCCCTCCTCGTTTGGAGCGAAACGCACGGAATGAGTCTTCGCGGGGTCGGGCGGGGCCCGCAAGGGTTGGTGGGTCCAGTGCCGCGGGGCGCACACGACCACGGTCGGAAGGCCCTTGCGGGGCGGAGCGGCAGCCCGTCGGGAGCGCCCCCCGGGTCAGTTCCCGATCACGTGCACGGTGTCGAGGGACAGCCGGATCTTGAGCCAGTTGGCCAGCAGCGCTTCCTGCTCCGTGCGGCGAGCGCGCGGCGTGCCACCCTGCCACTGGACCATCAAGGTGGGCACGGTATCGCGCACCAGGGCCGGCGGTCTGGTGGTCGAAACGGTATCGAGCGCCTGAGCCCTGGCTGAATCTCCGGCCAGCATGGTGGTATCCGGCGGAAGGGTCCGTAGCTCGATGATGCGACCGAAGGCGATGTGATCGATCGCGGGGTACTGCGCCCGCACCTCGCGCGTGATCTGCTCGATGGGGACAGTGTCGCCCGCGAACAGGGCGAGCCGGTTCTCCAGCTCCAGGATACGCTGCTCGCGTTCGGCCAGCGCGCGTGCGTTGCGCTCGTACAGGTCCTGAACGATCCCCACGCGCAACTCGCTGGACAGACGTCCCAGCTCTCCACGCACGTCCTGGGGCTGGTGGAGGCGTAGCGTGGTGTTGCCGAGTCCCGACGCCGCCATGCGCGTCTGCAGCTGCTGCTCGAGAAGCGCGGGGATCGTATCGCCCGCCAGGAACACCTCGATCCTGGAGAGGGAATCCGCGTACTCGATCCGCTCATTGATGATGTCGATCCCCGGCAGGGACATCAGGTTCTGGTTGATGAAGTCCGCCGCCCGCCGCCGGAAGAGGCTCTCCTTCACCACACCGTAGAGCACCCAGGTGCTGGGAAGCAGCACCAAGGCCACGAAGACCGCGATGCGCGTGCGCACACGGCGGCGCGACTCCGCGTCGATGAACTTGACGAACGGGAAATGCAGGAAGCGTACGATCATCACCGTGGAGATGGCGATGAAGATCGAGTTGAGCGCGAAGAGGTAGCTGGCCCCGAAGAAGAAGGGCCAGTTGCCGTTGGCCAGCCCGTACCCGGCCGTGCAAAGGGGTGGCATCAAGGCCGTGGCGATGGCCACGCCTGGAATGACGTTGCCGCGGTCGCGGCGGGAAACGCCGATGATGCCGGCGATACCGCCGAAGACCGCGATGGCGGCATCGAGCAGCGTGGGTCGCGTGCGCGCCAGCAGCTCGGATTGGACGTCGCCCAGCGGGGTGACGAGGAAGTAGAGCGTGGACGTGACCAGCGCCACCGCCACCATCACGGCGAAGTTGCGCACCGCCCGCCGCAGCGTCTCGATGTCGTTCATCCCCACCGAGAGGCCGATCGCCAGGATCGGGCCCATCAGCGGGGAGATGAGCATGGCCCCGATGATCACGGCAGCCGAGTTGGTGTTGAGGCCGATGCTGGCGATGAAGATCGAGCAGACCAGCACCCATACGTTCGGGCCCCGGAAGACCATGTCCTTGTGGATGGTCTCGATGGTCCCATCGATGTTGGCGTCGTCCCGGATATCCAGGGTGCGGTTCAAGAACCGCCGGACGCCCCGGATGAAGACCCGGAAGCTGCGTTGCACCATCTCCGGCTCCGAGATGCCGCCGTTCCCTGCGGGGGTCGGGCCCTTCGGGTCGCTCCCGTCGCTCATCGTCTGCCTCCTCAGGGATGCCGGGCCTCGCATCTGCCGGGCTCCGCAGCGGCCAAGGACGCGGAGCGCCCCACTGGAGTCAAGTGGAGCGCTTCGTCTGGGGGTTTGCCGGTCCGCCCCGCCCGCGTCTATCTTCAGGGTCTTGGAACGATCGTTCGAACGAATTTCCGGAGGGGCCCCTGTATGGCGAAGCTGACGCCAGACGAGATCCGCGCCGAGGACGAGATGAAGGCCCGGGTGGCCGACGGTTTCATTGTCGAGTCCCTGGCTGACATGACACCCGGCTACCGAAAGGCGCTCATCGTGCAGCTCACGGTGCAGGCCGACACGGAGCTGATGAGCGCGCCCTCCTACTGGATGGCAGCCCGCTACGCGCCCTCGGCCAACACCCAGGTGAGCGCCCACGCGATCATCCAGGACGAGCTGGCCCACGCCAACATCGCCTATCGCCTGCTCGAGGACCTGGGGGTCTCCAAGGAGCAGCTCGTCTACGGCCGGGAGCCGCACGAGTTCAAGCATCCCTACGGCTTCGATCAGCCGCTCGACAACTGGGGCGAGCTGGTGGTCGCCAACGGCTTCTTCGACCGGGCCGGCATCACGCTGCTGTCCGACGTCTACCGAAACACGTCCTTCGGGCCCCTCAAGCGCGCGCTGGTCAAGGTGGACATGGAGGAGACCTTCCACCTCCGCCACGGAGAGGTGTGGATGCGCCGCCTGGCCAAAGCCGGTGGTGAGGCCCGCGAGGTCCTGCAGCGTGCGGTGGACTGGATGTTCCCCATGACCCTGGAGTGGTTCGGACTTCCGGACGACATGAAGCGTCACTCGGGACAGCTCGAGTACAAGCTCAAGGGGCTGACCAACGATCAGCTGCGTCAGGTCTGGATGTCCGCCACCGTGCCTCTGGCCGAGTCGCTGGGCTTGAAGGTGCCGGCCCATTACGACGAGGCCAGCGAGCGCTACGTGATGGACTTCCCCTTCCCCTGCCAGTACGACGCGCAGGCCAAGCACTGGGATTTCGAGGGCGGTCAGATCTCCTGGGACGCCGTCTTCGAGCGTTGGAAGGAGCGCGGTCCCATGAACGAGATCTACGTGGAGTCGGTGCGGCGCTCGCGCACGCAGGTGGGCAAGTGGCTGAACGGGACCCGCGCGGCCTAGGAGCAGGAGCGTGACGTCTTCGCCTTTGCTACAGGTCGCTCGGAGGGAGCGGTTGCCATGACGGTGGAGTTGCCCGTCCTGCGCGTGCCGACCGCGGCCATTCCCGCGCACGTGCAGTCGCACGCTTCCGGGGGACGTGACCAGTGGACGGCACCGCTTGCGGAGGCGCCCGCCGACCCCGAGCGGGAGTTGTGGCGTGTGCTGGATGAAGTGTTGGACCCCGAGATCCCGATCGGTCTGGTGGATCTCGGTCTGATCTACGGGGTGCGCATGGAGGGCGACGTGGCGCACGTCCGCCTGACCTATACCGCCACGGGGTGCCCGTGCATGGAGTTCATCCGCGAGGACATCACGGATCGGCTGACGCGCGAGCCCTGGATTCGTGCGGTGGAATTGGACGAGGTCTGGGAACCGCCGTGGACCCGGGACCGCATCAGCGAACGAGGCCGGAAGAAGCTCCGGTCGTTGGGAGTGGTCTGACCGTGAAAGAAACCGTATACGACGTGTTCGCGCGCAAGACGCGCGGCGAGCCGCTGCGTCACATCGGGTATGTGGACGCCTTCGATGACGAGTTGGCCCGCGTGTATGCGTGGAAGACCTACGACGAGGAGAACTGGTTCGAGATGTGCATCGTACCACGCGCCTCGATTCTGCCGGTCAATCGTCCCGAGGCCGCGTTGAGCACGGGAGGTGGGCAATGAGCGCGCGCAGTGCGACCGCGGCCGAGGTGGCGGCCACGCTGGGGGTCGCTGAAGGGGCCGTCCCGGCGCTGGAGCGCTTGATCCTCACGCTGGCCGACTCCAAACGCCTGATGGGGATCCGCTACTCCGACTGGCTGCTGGGGTCGCCCTCGATCGAAACCGGGATCGCTTGCTCGTCGATGGCCCAGGACGAGTGGGGTCACGCGCGGCTCCTGTACGCGATGCTCAAGGAGCTCGGACACGATCCGGTGGCCGTGGAGCACGACCGCGCGGATGCAGAGTATGCCAACGTCGACGCCCTGGACTCCCAGCCCGAGAGTTGGGCCGGGCTGGTGGCCCTCTCGGCCCTGGTGGACGCGGCCATCACGCTGCGCCTGGCCGATTTCGGGGAGGGCACGTTCGAGTTGGCCAGGGGACGCGTCCCCAAGATGCTCGCGGAGGAGGATCTCCACCGCGACTTCGGTCAGGCATGGTTCCGGCGCCTGGCCCGCGGCACCGAGGAGGCGCGTGCCGAGTTGAGGAGGGAGTCGCTGCGGGTGTTGCCGCGCACGCTGGCGTGGCTGGCATCCGACGACGCGTTGACCCGGGAGCTGGCGGCCAGCGGACTCACGGGAGGGCACGAGACCCGCATGACGCGTTATGCGGAGGCGATCGGTCCCCTGCTCGAGGGGCTCCACATCGACCTGGCGTCCGTGACGCCGGATGCCAGCGGGTGGGACGCCGGCCGCGGTCGTGGCCCGGGCGGCCCCCAGGACGACTCCCTGGAGCGGGCGCGCGGAGACCGCAACCGGGACCTGTTCGTCGAGTAGCCATGATCGAGCAGGTCACGCCTCCGGGCCTCCCGGCCTCGCCGCCCTGCCCCTTCTGCGAGGGGACGGAAACCGAGTTGTTCAGCGCCTTCGGATCGCAGCTCTCGGTCTCCACCTATTGGTGCCGGACCTGTCGCTCGCCGTTCGAGGTCATGAAATGGACGAGCGCGGCGGGCGGATACTCCAGACCGGGATGCGAGCGCGACGGCTGCTGAGGGCCTGATCCTCCCGCCGGTGCCGGGTGGCGGCTTCCGGGGGGAGGGGCGGGCCGGGGGGCTGGCGCGGCTACCGGAACTCCAGCCATGCTGGGCGGTCTTAACCGATCACCCGCGGTGCCCAGCGCCACCCGCCTGCAGCAAGGACCGAACGTCATGGTTCGACACATCGTCCGATCGCTCGTCGCCCTGGTTGCCCTCGGCTCCGCCGCCTGCGGGACCGCCACGGTCGAGATCCCGACCCCCCGCCCGATCATCGTCCACTCGGGGGCCCGCATCGCCGCGGATGCGGAGCGCATGCAGGAGATCGACACCTGGGTGCGGGCCCAGAACCTCAACATCGACCAGGATCCGTCCTTCCTGGTGATCAGCACCACCGCCCTGCAGCCCGCCCTTCCCTGGGATCATCTGGAGATCGTCTCCGACGACTCCGTCCGGGTCGCGTACGAGGGCGGAGTGCCGGACATCTCGCTCCCCTACCAGCTCTACGCGCATTTCCACCTGATGGAACGGCGCGGCGAGCTGGAGAAATGGCTACCGGAGGGTGAGGGGAAGACGGGATACGAGTTGGAACGGGCCATCGTGAAACGCGTCTCCGATGCGTGGCTCTACGGCCGCTCGGTGTACGAGACCACGCCCTACGCGCCGCTGGACGAGCTGGTCTATTCCACCGAGAACGGATACCTCGACGCCTTCCTGTTCACTGCACGGCCCACCGAGTTCGAGCCGGAACGGGAGGCGTGGGTGGCGGCGCACCCGAACGGACTGGAGGAGTTCAAGGACTGGTTCGAGCAGACGTTCGACCGTCCACCGCCGGGACTGCGTGAGAACGCCGAGGAAGAGGTCGGCTAGGGGCCTTCCACCTGCCACTTGAGCCAGATCGGCTCGCCCTGGCCGCCGTCGGCGTCCTTGACGTGCAGGTCCACACGCCCGGTGGCCTTGAAGCGTTTGTCCGAGGGCTTGCCTCCGGCGACCGCAAACCCGTCCACGCGTACACGACGCGCCTGCGCGCCATCCGGGCTCTTGGCGGTGAGGGTGGCACCTTTGAGGCTCCGGAGCGAGGGGGCTTCGCCTTCCGTGAGGCGTAGGCGGAGAATCGATCCCCCGTGCGGTGCCGCGAAAGCGTCGATCACCCGGAAACGTGCCATTCCAGCGACCTCAGGTGTTGCAGGGTCCGTGCATGCGGCCCCAAGTCTGGAGGCCGGCGAGGCCGAGGTCAACGCGTACGATCCGTCGCTGCCCGGCACGCGCCTGCTGGTCGCAGCCCGACGGGGACGCTGAGGCTCCATGATTCTGCTCGAGATCGCGGCGCTGGCTTTGCTGCTGCTCCTGTTGCCCCTCGGCTCCAGCCGCCAGCTCCGACATCTGGATCCCTCCGTGCTGCGTCGCATTCCGGCGTACCTGGAGTCCATGGTCGCCATCGGGGCCATCGGAGCTCTGGGCCTGTGGCTCGGCGAACGGCGCTGGGGGCTCGCAGGCTTGGGCCTGGCACCGGTGGCGGGATGGTCGCTCACGGTGGGTCGCGCCCTGGTGCTCACGGGAGTCGCGATCCTGGTGCTGGAAGCCTTCGACCGCTGGAGGGTCCGCTCCGGGCGCGCGGAGAGCGCGTATGTCCAGGCCCTCATGCCAAGGAGTGGCGCTGAGAAGGGCGTCTTCGCCGCTCTCTCCATCATGGCCGGAGTGGGGGAGGAGATCGCCTATCGTGGCTTCGCCCTTCTGCTTGTGAGTGCCTGGACGGGGTCGTTGGCGCTGGCCACCGTGGTGACGGCCCTGGCGTTCGGCTGGGTCCATGCGTACCAGGGGACCTTCGGACGGGTGCGGGCGGCGGTGCTGGGCGGCGGGCTGACCCTCCCCGTGCTGCTGGGTTGGGGCCTGTGGCCAGCCATTCTCGCCCACACCTTCATCGATTGGATCGGCGGGTTGGTTCTCGGTTCTCGTTGGATCGAGGAGCCGCCGCCGGAGAACGCGGAAGCGGAATGGAGATCGACCTAGCGTTGCTGGCGGACGCCGCCACCATCGACGCCGCCGGGAAGCTCAACATCCTGGGGGTCTTCGATCGACTGGAGGTGCAGGGCTTTCCCATCCAGCATCCGCGCATCAGTCTGGTGTTGCGATTCCAGGGCGGGCTGGCGGACGTGGGCGCGCACGACGTGCGGTTGACCTTGCGCGGTCCCAAGGCCGAGGAGGTCTTCACGATCAATGGGCAGCTCAACGTCGGACCCGGATCGCCCGAGATCGGTGGCATCGTGCGACTGCCGCACATCATCAACCTGGACGGTCTCGTCTTCAAATCGGCTGGTTCCTACACGTTCGACGTGTTCATGGATGGCCGGCCCCTGGTGTCGGTGCCGCTTCTGGTGGCACTGGGGGGGCGCGCACGTGCTGCGCAGGCCTGAGCGGTCGTCGTGGAGGCGCGACAACGCCCGCAGAACGCCAGAGCGGGCGGGGCGCCGCGCCGTCGCCACGGCGCCGACGCCGCAGTCCGCTAAGTGGATGATGCAAAGAGGCTTGCGCCTGCGGCTCCCGCGCGGCGCGTCCGGCCCCGCGACGTGTTTTCGCGATCACGGCAGGGGCCCATCGCTTGCAGAAACAAACCTGGGCACGCTTCGGTATTGATGGAGGGACCGGGGGAGTCGGAAACGTGATTCTGCGCTGCAACTACGAGGAGACGCAGGCCCTGCGTCATGGAGCCACGGCCGTGCTCGGCATCGAGGGCGCGGTGCCGTGTTCCATAGAGCCGTCGCTCGAGGGGCGCTTCCAGGTGGAGACGCTGCTTCCCCGCCTGACGGGCGACCTTTCTCTACAGACGCTCGTGGAGTTGCGGAACGTCGAGGTCGCGGTGCGCACGATCGTCGAGTGCCTGGAGGCCGAGATGAAGTCCGTGGTGGTGCAGAGCCATCCCGGAGACGAAGGCGCCGTCGATGCCTACTTCGAGTTCGCGCACTCCTTCGCGGTGCTCTCCCGTATCAGCGAGATCCGGGGCCACATGGAGGCGATGATCGAGCTGGTGACGGGTCACCGGCCCGACGAGGAAACCGCGCGCACGTTCCAGTTCCCGGACTGAGCCACTCCGTCCGACCCTGAGCGTTTCCTCCCGGGAACGCCCGTGCGGGGGACCGCAGCGCTCCGGCGGCCCAGCACCTTCCCCCGGCACCAATCGCCCCTCTCCGGGGTTTCGACTGCGGGTGACCTCCTGACCCCGCACACCGGGCAACCGTGAACGACCCCACCTCCAACCCGCCACCTACCGACGCGGAGCGCCGGGCCGCGTTCGAGCGGGAAGCGTTGCCCCACCTGGATGCGGTCTACCGGTTCGCGCTTCGCCTGGAGGGCTCCGCGGCAGCCGCCGAAGACCTCGTACAGGAGACCTATCTGCGGGGCTTCCGGGCTTGGGACCAGTACACGCTGGGAACCAAGGTGAAGAGCTGGCTCTTCACCATCTGCCGGAACGTGTTCCTGCGGAGCCGGGAGCGATCCAAGCGACATGACGAGATCCTGGAGGAGAGCACGGATCGCTCGCCGGACGATCTGTCCCGGGAGAATCCGGTGTTCGCCGCCTCCCAGGACCGCGATCCGGAGGGCGCGTTCTTCGCCTCGTTCGTGGACGCATCCGTCATGGAGGCGATCGACGAGCTTCAGGAGGAATACCGAACGGCCGTGGTGTTGTCCGACGTGCAGGGCATGAGCTACGGCGAGATCGCCGAAGTCATGGGCGTTCCGGTGGGGACGGTGAAGAGCCGTCTGTTTCGTGGGCGCAGACAGCTTCAGGAGAAGCTCTACGCCTACGCGGTGGAGATGGGATACATCCCGCCCTCCGCGACCAAGGAGGCATGAATGGGCTTCAGGGACCTTTGGCGTGCCATGTTCGGCCGGGATCACGGCCGTGAGCGCCCCATGACCTGTGGCGAGATGGCCGAGCGGCTCTTCGAGTATCTCGACGAAGAGTTGGACGAGCAGACCGCGCAGCGCGTGCGGGATCATCTGGACGTCTGCGCGCATTGTGCGACCAGGGCCGATTTCGAGCAGGCCTTCCTCCGGGCCGTGGAGTCCGCCTCCGCGGCCGGCGAGCCACTTCCGGAGGGACTGCAGGACCGCGTTCTGGCCGTGCTGGACGAGGCGGAGACTGGCGAGATACCCGAGTAGCCGGCCCTCCCACGCGGCGTGACCGACCGGCCACGCCCACAATCCTCTGAAGCAGCGCGGCCGCGCCCGTGCGTCAGGCGTTTCCGGCCGACGATCGTCTTGCGGCGTCCCGGCCATTCTTCGAAGATGGGCCACCCGATTCCGGTCGTCTTCGTAGGAGCTTTCCATGTCGGCAGCAGCACGTCGCGAGCGCATTCTTCCCCGACTCATCGAGGAGGAGATCCGGGAGGCATTCCTGGACTACTCGATGAGCGTCATCGTGCAGCGTGCGCTGCCAGATGTGCGCGACGGATTGAAGCCCGTGCACCGGCGTATCCTCTACGCCATGCACGAGCTGGGTCTCCGACCCGACCGCCCCCACAAGAAGTCCGCGACGGTCGTCGGTGAGGTGCTGGGCAAGTTCCACCCGCATGGCGACACGGCCGTCTATGACGCGCTGGTGCGCATGGTGCAGGACTTCTCGCTGCGCTATCCACTGATCGACGGACAGGGGAACTTCGGCTCGGTGGATGGCGACTCGGCGGCGGCCTACCGTTACACCGAGGCTCGGCTGGACGAAGTGGCCGTGGAGCTGTTGGCCGACATCGAAAAGGAGACCGTCGCCTTCCAACCCAACTACGACGACCGGCTGGAAGAGCCCACGGTGCTGCCGGCCAAGATCCCCAACCTGCTGGTCAACGGCAGCTCGGGCATCGCAGTGGGCATGAGCACCAATGTGCCGCCGCACAACCTCCGAGAGATCGCCAAGGCGGTGCACCTGATCTGCGGAGACGCCGAGCCCACCGTGCAGCAGCTCATGAAGGTGGTGCCCGGTCCGGACTTCCCCACCGGCGGCATCATCGTGGGCCGGGAGGGCATCCGCGACATGTATGCCACCGGCCGGGGGCGCATGACGGTACGAGGACGCGTGGTGAAGGAGTCCTTGCGCGCAGGGAAGGAGCAGCTCGTCATCACCGAGCTGCCCTATGGCGTGACCAAGAGCCGGCTGGTGGAGCAGATCGCGGACGTGGCCCGTCAGACGCTCTCGGATGACGTGGCCGATCTACGCGACGAATCCGACCGCGACGGGATGCGCGTGGTGGTGGAGCTAAAGCGCAAGGGCGATCCCGGTCGCGTGCTCAAGACGTTGTACCGGAAGACGTCCCTGCAAAGCACGTTCGGCGCTATCCTGCTGGCGCTCGACCACGGCCAGCCCCGCGAGCTCAATCTGCTCGAGATCCTCGAGCGCTACCGCGATCACCGCGTGGAGGTCATCCGGCGGCGCTCACAGTTTCTGCTGGAGAAGGCCGAGGCGGACAAGCATATCACCGAAGGTCTGCTGATAGCGCTGGACCAGATCGACAAGGTGATCAAGATCATCCGCAGCTCCGCGGACCGACCCGAGGCCAGCGAGAAGTTGCAGGATGCCCTCGGTCTCTCCGAAGTGCAGGCCGAAGCCATCCTGGACATGCGGTTGGCTCGACTGACCAAGCTGCAGAAGAAGGAGCTGCAGGAGCGCCTCAAGGCCCTCAAGGCCGAGATCGCCCGTCTGCGTGCCATCCTGAAGAGCGAGGCCAAGCAGGTGGAGGTGATGCTGGAAGAGCTCGACGCCATCGTCGAGCGCTTCGGCGACGAGCGCCGCACGGTGATCACCGACGAAGCTCCCAAGGAGGACGTGGCCTCCGTGGTGGAGGACCTCGTGGCTGAAGAGGACGTCGTCGTCACCATCAGCCACGAAGGGTACATCAAGCGCATCCCCATGGGGCTCTATCGACGGCGCGTGAAGAGTGGCAAGGCGCTGGCCGGGATGGACAAGTACGAGGAGGACTTCCTCGAGAAGGTGTTCGTGGCGCGCACCTCCGGGTGGGTGCTGGCCTTCACGGAGGGAGGACAAGCGCACTTCCTGCCCGTGCAGGACGTTCCCGAATCCGCGCGCGCGTCACGCGGTCAGAGCATCTACGGACTGCTGGGGGTGGACCGGAAGGAGCGCATCGTCGCGGCGGTGTCCATCGAGGACCTGGCGGCGGAGCGCCACCTGGTGTTCGTGACGCACGGAGGGCTCATCAAGCGCACCCACCTGAGCGAGTTCTCCAATCCGCGCGCGGGCGGCGTCATTGCCATGGGCGTGAAGAAGGGCGACCGCGTGCTGGACGTGGGCATCTCGGACGGCGGCGCCGAGATCATGTTGCTCACCGCCCAGGGCCGGGCCATCCGCTTCTCCGAAGACGAGGTCTCCGTGTTCGGACGGACGGCGCAGGGGGTGAAAGGCGTGGCGGTGGGGAAGGGCGACGGTGTGGTGGGGATGATCCTGGTGCGCCGCGAAGCGTCCATCCTGACCATGGGCGCGGATGGGATGGGCAAGCGCACCCCGCTGGACGACTTCCCGCTGCAGGGTCGTGGTGGGATGGGCACCATGGTGGTGCCCTCGGACGTGAAGGTGCCCCTGGTGGCCGCGCTGGAGATGCTGCCCGAGGACGAAGTCATGGTGGTGACGGCGGGCGGGAAGGTGTTCCGCCTCGTGGGCGAGGACGTGCCCGAGCAGGGCCGGCGCACCAAGGGCAGTCGGTTGGTGGAGCTGGGCCGGGGGGACCGGGTGGTGGAAGTGACGCGCACCGAGAGCAGCGGCGAAGGCGGAAGTGGCCAGCCGGCCCGGGCGGGAGGGCGCGGCGGGGGAGAGGGGCAGCTCGACCTGTTGGGATAGTGGGGCCGCAGCTGCGCGAGCTCCAGCGGCGCCCACGCACGTCGAGGGAGCTCAGTGCCGGCGCGGCTCGCTGTTGGCCAACACCTGGGGCTCGGTGAGCCCGTAGAGCGGGGGGGCCGCGACGCCGAGATCGGCGAGGCGTTCGTAGATCTGGCCGCGGTGGTGGATCTCGTGCTCCACCATGGCGCGCAGCCACTTCCAGGCCGTGAGCTGCACGCCCCCCGGTGTGGGAACGCGTCGCTGCAGGTCCTCTGCGGTGAGCGACCCGAAGATCGTCGTCGCTTCCGCGTGCATGGCGTCCAGGTAGGCGAGGACCGCGTCGTAGCCGGACGCCAGCTCGATCCCACAGCCGGGGTAGCGGCTGGGGCGCCCGCACACGTTCTCCGCCCACATCCAGCGCTCGGTGGCGCCGATGTGACGGATCAGGTCACCGAGGCTGAAGCGGTCCTCGCGCGGCCGCCACTCCAGGCGGTCGGGGGGCGCGAGCGCGGCCACCCGGCGCGTGCGCTCCCGCACCCGCTCGAAATAGTCGAGGAAGTCCTCGATGGTGGTGATGTGCACGCGCTCCCCTCCGACTCGAATCCCGCTAGCGGACGCGTTCGAAGCGCACGTCCCGCGTGCGTCCGTTGGCCACGTAGAATCCGATCACCACGCCGTTGCGGTCTCGCTCGAACGCGAAGCTCACGCCGTCGCCGCTGAACTGGTCCTGCTCAGCGGGAGTGAGGGTGGTGTCGTCCAACCGTCGGTGGTGCACCACCAACGCGGGCCCCTCCGCGCCTTCCTCGACGCCGATCGTGTAGAAGGCCTCCAGCTCCTCGCTGAAATACCGGCCGGTGAACGCCTGCAGCGCCTTGGCGTCCGGCTCCCACTTGGCAGGAGCCTCGTCCTCCAGCCGCGTGGCATGCTGGGTCTGACCGCCCTGATCGAGATTCACACCGGTGACCGCGCCATCGTCGCTCCGTAGGAAGGTCACCGAAGCCTCGACGGCGGTGAGCTGGAACGTCGAGGCGGACGTGGGACGGATCTCAAGACGAGACTGCCCCGTGGCCTGGGTGTAGAACGTCTCGCCGTCGCGCGTGAAGGTGAGCACGAAGCTGGGCCTGGCATCCAGCGCGTAGCGGCCCGCCAGCTCGTCGAACGCCGCGGCGTCGTAGTCCGCGGGGTCGAAGGCGTCGACGTCATCGTCCGCCACAATCCCCTTCTTCTCCTCCGGCTCCATGGCGTCGCCGAAGAACGCCTCGGCCAGCTCGAAGGCGATGCCGCTCTGGAAGTCCGCGCCGTTGCCCTGGACCGTGATGCCGGCGTTGATCTCCGGGTAATAGGCGAGCATGGAGCGATGGGAAACATCGGCTCCGCCGTGATGGATGCGCTTGAGCCCGCGCTGTTCGTCGATGAAGAGGCCATAGCCGTAGCCGGTCTCCTTGCCGTCGTTCAGCACGAACGACGTCATCATCTCATCGAAGATCTTCCGGCTGCCCACCCGCGGGTTGGCATAGTTCTGGACCCACTTCTGGAGATCGCCGACGGTGGTGTAGATACCGCCCGCGCCCACCGCGCCTCCCAGGTCGCCCAGTTGCAGCCACCCGTCCGGCCCCGGTGCGTACCCTTCGGACATGTCCGGCACGATATGGTGCACGGAGGGGCGGACCATGGTGCGGGTCATGCCGAGGGGTCCGAACACGTTCTCCTGCATGAACTCCGGAAACGACTGGCCGCTGGTCCGCTCCACGATGAGCGCGGCCAGACCGTACGCGGTGTTGTTGTAGTTCCATTCCGCGCCGGGCACGTTCTGCAGCGCGGGCTGGCGCTGGACGATCTCGATCAGCTCCGAGCGGTCGATCCAGTCTCCACGGTCCAGCCGGCGTCCTCCCAGCACCAACAGGTTCAGGAATTCACGAAGGCCGGACGTGTGCGTGATGATGTGGCGTACCGTGATCGTGTGATCGAACTCCGGAAGCTCGGGAACGTGCTTGCGGATGTCGTCGTCCAGGGACAGCCGGCCGCGTTCCGCCTGGAGCATGATGGCGAAGGCGGTGAACTGTTTGGTGGTGGAGCCGATGTTGGTGCGGGTGTCGGTACGGAAGGGGACATCGTAGGCCAGGTTGGCCATGCCGTACGCTTTGGAGAACAAGGTCCGACCGTCCCGCCACACCTGTACGGCCCCGCCCGGTTGGCCGGCGCCGTCGTAGCGGGCCATGTACTGGTCCACCCGCTTCTTGGGATCGGAGGACAGTCGCTCCACCCTGAGAAGCGTGAGCCGGTATTCGCCCGACTCCGCACCGCTGGCGGCCGTCCACCCGTCCTTGGGAGCCCAGGTGGCGCGCTCGTCCTCGTCATCGTCCCGGATGAGCTGGATCGTGTAGGTGCCTGGGTCGTCCGGCGTCCCGGCAAACCGGCTGGGCCCCCGGCCCGGTCCGTCGAACCGCCCGATCTGGCGGCCTTCGGAGTTGAGCACGCGCACCACCACGTCCACCGAGACCTGGTCCACCTGGCCCAGGACGTAGAAGTCCTCGCCCACCTCGACCGTATAGCGGGCCGTGTCTCCGCGGGAGAGGGTCCCCGCGACGGTCTGCCCCTGGCGGAGGGGGGTCTGGGCCTGGGCGGAGACGGGGGCCAGCAGGAGGCCGGCGAGACCCAGGGCGGCGGCGAGGGAGGCGATCCCAGGGAGGCGGCTGCGGGTCGGACGCGGGACGGGCGACGGCTTCATGGTCGGGCCTCCGGCTCGGTGGATTGGACCCGGGAATCTACCACGGGCGGGTCCGGCTTCGCCCCGGGCACCGGAGTTGCTCCCCCCCCGGCTGTTCGTCGATCTTTCCAGATCTGGCCTGAAAACGCGGTTTTCGGGACACAACAAACGCAGTTTTCGGAGCACGTTCATGAAATTCCTGGTGTTGGGAGCCGGCGCGCAGGGCTCGGCGGCGGCGTTCGACCTGCTGAGGCGCCCGGAGGTCGAGGGTGTCATTCTGGCCGACCAGCGAGTGGACCATCCCAAGCCTTTTCTGAAGCCATACATCGGAAAGCGCCTGGAGCTACGGGCCCTGAACGCCAAGGACGAGCCCGCCGTTCAGGCCCTGATGGGGGGTGTGGACGGCGTTCTCTGTGCGCTGCCCTACTATTTCAACGCGCCCATGACCGAGCTGGCCCTCGAGTCGGGCTGCCACTTCTGCGACCTGGGGGGCAATACCGCCATCGTGTTGCAGCAGCGGGAGTTGGACCAGGCCGCCCAGGCGGCGGGCCTGTCGGTGATTCCCGACTGCGGTCTGGCGCCCGGGATGGTCAACATCCTGGCCCAGGACGGGATGGACAGCCTGGACCAGACCACCTCGGTGGAGCTGTTCGTGGGCGGGCTGCCCCAACACCCCAAGCCCCCCCTCAACTACCAGGTGGTCTTCTCGCTGGAGGGCGTCATCGACTACGCCACCACCCCGGTTCTGGTGCTCGCGGGAGGGAAAGTCACGGAGGTGGAGCCGCTGGGGGACCTCGAGACCCTGACGTTCGAGGGACTGGGCGACCTGGAGGCCTTCAACACCGCGGGCGGCATCTCCCTGATGCCCTATCGGTACCAGGGGCAGGTGGACCGCATGGTCTACAAGACGCTGCGCTATCCCGGGAACACCTACCTGATGCGGGCCATGCGCGACATCGGCCTGTTCGACGAAGAGCCGATCGACGTGGACGGCCAGCAGGTGGTGCCCCGGCGCTCATTCATTGCCGCGGTGTCGCCGCATCTGCAGAACCCGGAGGGGGACGACCTGGTGGTGCTGCGCGTGGACGTGCGGGGCACCCGCAATGGAAAGGCCGCCGGCGTACGCTACGAGCTGATCGACTACTACGACGCCGAGCACGGCGTGACCGCCATGATGCGGAGCACCGGGTATTCGCTGGCCATCACCGCGCTGATGCAGGCGGATGGGCGCGTGGAGCGGATGGGCGTCTGCACGCCGGACGAGGCCATGCCGGCGGACGCGTATCTGGCGGAGCTGAAGCGCAGCGGCATCGAGGTGAAGCGGTTAGAGCTGTGAGGGTCAGCAGCCTACGTAGGCACGTCGTCCTTGGGCTGGGGTGGAGGAGGCGAGCTACGGGCTGCTCGTCGGTGTGATCGCGAGCCATACCGGGCCCTCTCCAACGGGTACGGCTGCCGCCAATGAGTGGTCGAACGCGTTCAGCACCGAGACGCTGTTGCTCGCGAAGTTGGCGGTGAGGGCGAGCGCTCCATCTTCGGTGAAGGTGACCGTCGCAGGGGTTGCGGCGAGACTGACGTTCTCGATCACCACTCGTGTGGTGGTGTCGATCACAGTGACTTCTTGGTTCACCCGATCGACCAGGTAGATGTGCTCTCCACTTGGACTGAGCGCCATTCTGAGAGCCCCGGCTCCTACGGGAATCTTTGCGACGACGCCGAAGCTCGCGGTCTCGATCACCCAGACCTCTTCCAGGACGAGATCGAGGACGTAGACGCTTGCACCGTCGAGGGTCACGACAGCCTCCCCGGCCGGTGCGGGCCCAAGTGGCACCGTGCCGACCACCGCGTTGGTTCCCAGGTCGACGATCGAAAGACTACCCGCGTTGACCGAATAAAGACGGGAGCCATCGGGGGCTGGCGTCAACCAGCTTGGCGAAGCGCCAACCGCTATGTGTTCAACGACGGAATGTGTATCCGTATCGATCACGGTGATGGTGTTCGCGCTCCGATTGGCGATATAGGCGAATGCCCCCCCAGCGCTGAACACGGGCGCCTCGGTGTGCGATCCCGCCTCGACCGCAATCGTCGCGAGGACGGTGTTGTCACTCGTGGCAACCACAGTCACCTCGTCGCGCATCGAGTCGGTCACATATACCTCCGAGCCGTCCGGCGACACGACCACCGCCATCGGGTTCTCTAGAGTCACCTCCCCCACGATGGCGTTCGTCTCCGTATCGATCGCCGTGAGCACCGGTGCGTTGCTCACGTAGATCGTGGAGCCGTCCGGGGTCGCGGCGACCCGAAGCGGGCGGGTCGCAAGGGGTATCGACGTGACCACACCAAACGTGGCCGTCTCCACAACGGTCACGTCCATAGAAATCACATTGGCTGTGTAGGCCAGATACCCACAGACGACGGCCAACGACACTTCCGCGGTGGCGCCTGCCGAGACGGCAACCGTCTGTGAACTCGCCGCGGGAGCGGGGCAATTCGGAGCGAAGCCGGAGATATCGACGGTATGGCTCCCCGGCTCCACGCCCTCGAAGGTGACGGTCCCCGTGCTTGCCACTGGCTGCGACGCCCCGCCGTCAACGGTAGCCATGTAGCCGTCACGATCCAGCCGCTGTCCCTCGGTCGCAACGGAGACGCGGATGGCTCCAGTCGTGGGAGCGGGCGGATCGGGAGTCGGCGTGGGCACCGCGGGATCCGCGTCGCTGCACCCAATCGCGACAGCACCTAGCCACAGGCCACCTACCGCGAGCAGCAATCGTAGGCTGCTTGATGGCACTAGCGAGGCGGCCACACCGACGTCCAGATCACTTCGCAGCAGCAAAGGCGTCACCTCCAGTCCGGATCTGTCCATGCAGGGAATCCGGCCACGCGACCGTGTTCCACCCAACAGTATGGGCGCAATTCCCGTCGCCGCGCCAGCTAAGACGCACCCGCAGCGGGCACAGGCGGGCCGGATCGCATCCGGGCCCATAGAGCGACGGACCGGTGGGCCGCCCCTTGCGGTTGCAGTACGACATATGTAGAATAAGCTCATGCAACGCCTGACCCGTACCACGACCCGTACGCTGCTGGCCTTCCTGGAGGCGCCCCGGACCTGGCGCTACGGCTACGAGTTGATGAAGGTCGCGGACCTCTCGTCAGGCACGCTCTACCCCCTGCTGGCCCGTCTCACCGAGGACGGCTGGCTCGAGGCGCGCTGGGAGGACTCCGAGCTGCCCGGGAAGCCGCCGCGTCAGCTGTACCGTCTCACCGCCACCGGTCGCCTCCAGGCGCGCGAGGCGCTGGAGCGCGCGCGGGCCTCGTGGGTGGGTGCTCCGCGGGCCCGCGAAGTGTAACCGTGATGCACCGCCTCCCACTCGTGCTCGCGCGCATCGTCGAGCGTCTCGCTCGGTTCTCCCCGCCGCGCCACCGTGAGCTCGCGCGCGGCATGGTGGCGGAGCTCCACTCCATTGTCGATCCCGCAGAGCGGACCCGCTTCGCGCTGGGTGCCATCGCCGCCATCGCGCGGTTGTCGTTGAGCGGGCTCAGTTCCGCCCCCGCCCCTGCGCCGGCCCCCCTTGTCGCTGTGCGCGAAGAGGACGGCATGCCTTCGGGAGGTTCACCGATGTCCAATCTCACCAGCGGGCAGCTGCTCCGCCGCCATGCCCGCCCCTTCGCCGTCTCCCTCCTGTCGCTGACGGCACTCCTGGTCGCCCAACACGCCGTGCGGCTGGTGCCGCAACTCAGCGCCGGCGGAGCCTCGGCCAGTAGCATTCTAGGCGTGCTGCTATTGGTGATCCCCTTCACGTTGGCCCTGACCATCCCCATGGCGACCTTCATCGCCGTCTCCTGGGTGTTCACTCGGCTGGGCCGTGAGGGCATTCTGGGGGCCGCGCGCCGAGAGCGGCACGGCGTCCGCCGGCTGCTCGCGCCCGTCCTGGGGGCGGCGGCAGTCATCGCCACGCTGACCTTCGTGTCCAACGCGCAGGTGGTTCCGCGCACCAACACCCGGCTCGCGGCCGAGCTGGCTGGTGTTCCGCCCAGGCTGACCGACCGCACCATGACCATCGGCGAGTTGCGGGCGGCGGCAGAGAACGCACGAAGCGCACCGACACCGGAAGCCGCCGTGCGTGCCTCGGGCTTTGAGGTCGAGATCCAGAAGAAGATCGCTCTCGCCATGGCTTGTATGGTCCTGGCGTTGACCGCCGCAGCGATCGCGATCCGCTTCCCGGACGGGGGCGGCCGTCTGGTCTCCGGCGCCAGCGTGATCGTGTTCACCGCGTACTACTTCTCGCTCGTCGCCGGCGAGTCGCTGGCCGACCGCGGGATGGTCTCCCCGTTCGTGGCCATGTGGCTGCCGAATCTGGTGCTCCTGACCGCCGTCCTCCTGCTCCTTTGGCGGCCAGCCCGGCCCGGCCCCGCACACGCCGCGGAGAGGCTCGCGATCGGCGGCTGACCCAACTCCACCACACTCGCAGGGCGTCGGGATGCGTCGTGTAGAAGTCAGGGACTACGATCCCGAGTGGCCCCTGCTCTACGAACACCTGCGGGCTCGCATCTGGCCCGCAGTCTCGGACGTGGCAATTACGATCGAGCACGTGGGGAGTACTGCGGTCCCGGGGCTGGCGGCCAAGCCGATCATCGACCTCGATGTGGTCGCCGTTCCGGCCCTGATCAACGAGTGCACGCGCCGGCTGGAGGGTCTCGGCTACCGACACCAAGGAGACCTCGGGATCCCTGGCCGGGAGGCGTTCGCGGAGCCTCCCGGATCTCCACGTCACCACCTGTACCTCTGTTCCTCGGACAGTGAGGCACTGGCGAACCACCTTACGGTGCGCGCGGCGCTGCGGGCCTCCTCATCCGAGGCGCGCGCCTACGGTGAGTTGAAGAAAGCGCTTGCAGACACCTTCGCCGAGGACCGGGACGCCTATACCGCGGGGAAGACCGACTTCCTACTGGCCCTCCTGGCCAGAGCCGGGTTTTCCGCGGCCGCGCTGGCTGACATTCGGGGGATGAACGCGAGGTAGAGGGCGAGGGTAAGCGAAGCCCTTCGTTCGCGAACCCGCCGTGGCAAAGGGCTGTCCATGAGAGTCTGCATCATCGGCGCATCGGGAAAACTCGGGAAGTACATGGTGCAACACGCGTTGGACCGTGGTCATCAAGTGTTGGCCGTCTGCCGGGAGCAGAGCGTCGAAAAGCTCGAAGAGTTCCACGGCCGCATCACCATCGTGCCCGGCCGGACCAACGATCCTGAGATGATCCGACGCGCGGTGGCCGGTTGTGAAGGCGTGCTGACGGTCCTGGTCCCCTGGGGTGTGGACGGCTACTCGACGGGAACCGCTCAGGCGGTCCTGGACCACGCCGAGCCGGATGCGCGGTTAGTCTTCTCGTGCGGCTGGCACATCACGCGGGATGGAAAAGACAGATATTCCCGGAAGCACAGGATCCTGGTCGCGTTGTTCGGCACGTTCGCGCGCCTCCTCCGGTTCGCGGACCTGGACGACCAGGTGGAAGCCTGCCGGCGAGTCTTCACCAGCGACCGACGCTGGACGGTGGTGCGGGGGAGTGATCTGGAAGAGGGCGAAAGCGAGGGACTCCCCGTCTGGAGTCGGCATGTCGGAGATCAAATCCTCGAGAGCAACCGTACTAGACGTGTAGACTTTGCCCTGTTCATGGTGGAGGCGCTCACGAATGACGCGTTGGTCCAGGAAGCTCCGGCGATCGTCGGGTGCAGGGCTCCTTCCGCCCTGGCACATGCCGGCCAGGCAGGGCACTAGTGGCGCCAGGTCCTCGCTTCTGCGCGCACTCGCGCTGTGCTTCGCGACCTCGTGGGCATTGACCAGCTGCATGGCGCACCGCGACACAGGCGACCTTCCGTCCTCCTCCGCGATCGACAGCGCCGCGCACGCCTTGATGCAGCGCGAAGACGTGCAAGGGCTGGCACTCGGCGTCATCGTCGACGGGGCGGTCGCCCATGTGGTGGCCTACGGGATCCGCAACGCCGCGGGTGACCCCTTGACGACCGGGACCGTGATGTACGGCGCGTCCCTGACCAAGACCGCGTTCGCGTATCTGGTCATGCAGCTGGTGGACGAGGGGCGGCTGGACCTCGATGCCTCGGTCGTCGAGCTGCTCCCGCAGCCGCTGCCGGCGTACGAAGACTACGGCGACCTGGCAGGCGATGACCGCTGGAAGGCACTGACCATGCGCATTCTGCTGACCCATGCAACAGGGTTCGCGAACTTCCGCTGGTTGGAGGAAGATGGGAAGCTCCGCTTCCATCACGACCCCGGCACGCGCTACGGCTACTCCGGTGAAGGGTTCTACATCGCTCAATTGGTGCTGGAGGAAGGGCTGGGGCTGGATGTCGGAGAGGAGATGCAACGTCGGATCTACGACCGCTTCGACATGAGGCGCACATCGATGCAGTGGCGCCCCGACTTGGCGACCGACCTGGCCGATGGCTTCGGTTCGGACGGAACGCCGGAGCCACATGACGAACGCTCGCGCGTGAGCGCAGCGGGCTCCATGGATACCACGATCGACGATCAGGCACGGTTCTGGGCCGGGCTGGTTCGAGGGGACGGCCTGACGGCCGCGTCACGATCGGAGATGATGCGGATGCAGGTTCCCATCTCCTCGGCCCACCAGTTCCCCACGCTTGCCACGGAGACCAACCCCGCCAACGCCGCGATCGGACTGGGGGCCGGGTTGGGTCTGGTGACGTTCCACGCCGACCGCGGCGATGTATGGTTCAAGGGCGGCCACAACGACTGGACGGGCAACATGGTGGTGTGTGTCGATCAGGAGCGGCGCTGTGTGGTGCTCCTGTCCAACGACGTCCGGGCCGAGCGTCTCTACCCGGACCTTGTGCGGGCCGTGCTTGGAGAAACGGGCCTGCCTTGGACGTGGGAGTACGGTTGGCTGGAGGGGGAGTAGCTGAGGCCGGGTGCCACGCACGCGCGGCTGGCGGCGTTGGTCGAAGAGCTGGGACGTCGGGCAGACGGGGCGCCCTGGGAGTCGTACGTCGTGGGTCCCGATTCCGGTGAGGAGCCTGACCAATGGCGGACGGCGCTGGTCCAGCCCGTCCACGCTCTCTGAGGGAAGGCGCGTCACGGTTGGGAGGCCCCACGCGTTCGATGGGTAGCGGCCACAGCGGAAGGCCGAGCCAACGGAGCGCGATCATCGTGCGAAGGTTACTGACAACTTGTCTGCTAGGATTGCTCGCCAGCGTGATGCTGCCGGCCTGCGACTCCGATGCCCTCCTCGGCCCCGGCGCGGCACAAGGGATCGCGGGACTGGTCCTGATCGGCCCCCAGTGCCCGGTCGAGACCGAAGCGAATCCCTGTCCCGACCTTCCCCACCAAGCGACCATCGAGATTCGCGAGCAGGGGGGAGCCTTCGTGACGAACGTGCGCTCCGGGTCGGACGGTACCTTCAGGGTCGGACTTCGCCCCGGGGCTTACACACTACGACCGGAATCCGGGCGCCCGCTCCCCACGGCTGCCGATCAGGACGTGACCGTCGTCGCGGGAAGCTACACGGAGGTCACCATCCACTACGATACGGGGATCCGGTAGGGCCTCCTGATCCGCGTGCTCCGGCGTTCTCGCGTGTCCGGTGAAGTCCCTCTTTCCCGGAGCCGTCCATGCTTCACGGTCCTCGCCTCGTCCTCCCCGACGGGTCCTGGGCGTACTCCCGTCCATGAACGCCCGCGCAGGGGGCCTTTTCGCGTCGCTCGTCGTGGGCACCACCGTGGGAGTGGGAGCCATGGGCTGCGGTCCCCGGTCCCTCACTCCACTCCCGGACGACTTCGCGGTCGCTGCTGTCTCCAGCAGCGGAGCTCTGGGCTCTGGGAACTGGCGACGGGTCGTGTGGGTGGGTCCTACCGATTCCGGCGCGGTGGAGCTGCACCTGGAAGCGAGCTATCCACCCTCGGGATGGGATACGGTGCGCGCCGAGTTCCCCCTAGCGGCGGACGCCCGAGCGGCGCTCTGGACGATGCTGGCGCCCCTGCCGGACTCCAAACCCGAGTGGGATCCCGACCGGACACGGGTGGGTGGTGGCGTGAGCGGGCTTCGCATCGTCAATGGCGGGGACACGTTGACCCTCGACGAGTTCATGCCGGATCCGTGGGGTGTCCGAGCGATCGAGGTCCACCAGGCCATCTGGAATCTCGTACCTCAGGGGATGCTCGACTCTCTAGAGGCCTTGGCCGACAGTACCGGACCGGACCTGCCTCCGGACGGCATCCGATTCAGTGCCCCCTACGACTCGGTCGCACTGGGACGGACGGCCTGCTTTGGCACATGCCCGGAATACGCCGTGGTCCTCCGTCGCTCGGGCAGACTGACGTACGCAGGAGTCAAACACACGACGCGGATCGGCCTCTATGAGGGGACCGTCCCCGGCGACGCCTTCGAGCGGATCGCCGAGGCTCTTCAGCAGGAGGGCTTCGCAGCGTTCGCGGATCGCTACGAGGTGGATGCCACCGACCATCCCAGTACCTGCATCATCACGTACGGTCCGGAGCCCGGGCAGACCCATGGGGTGGTGGACTATGGAGGCCAGGCACCGGCTGGCTTCGGCGCCATCGCCGCCGCCATCGATGCGCTCGTCGCAGTCGCGGACTGGGACGGTGTGGAGCCCGAGGCTCCGCTGAGTTTCGTAGACTGCGACTCCGCGGTCAGCGACGCCTAATAAGGCGTGATGTTCTGATTGAGGCGGAACAGGTTCTCCGGATCGAAGCGTTGCTTGATCTGGACGAGCCTCTTCCAATGTTCACCAAGCGCCGCGCGCGTGAATCCTTCTTCGTCTCCGGTGCCGGGGAAGTTCAGGTTGGTCTTTCCTGTCGCGTGGGGCCTCATCGCATCGAACAGGTCCCGGGCCCAGGCGATGTTCTCGGCGGATTGGGCAGGATCCTGCCAGTTGGCCAGGATCTCGAGCAGGTAGGGTGCTCCCCGCTCACCGGTGGCGGAGGCCGATCCGTCCAGGCGGTCCAGCGCACCGCCGAGCGCCCACAGCCCCACCATCGACATCGCGGAGGGACGAGCCGCGACCCGCTCTGCGACGGTCTGCACGGCATCCTCATCGAGCCCCGACAAATAGATCGACTTCCAGTAGTACTGCAGCTCCCTCGCCGGGAAGAACGGATCGAACAGCTTCTGCAGCGCCAGATAGGGGAGCGTGCCGGAGAGATCGAGCAACGGTGTCTCGATCTCTCGCAGCGGCTGCAGAACCCGTTCTCCAACGCTGGGATCGCCCACGTACACAGCTCCCAGGATGATCACAGGGCGACCGTGCAGCGCGGCCGGAAAGGCATCCACGGCGGGGATCGACCACCACGTCGCCGAAAGGTTGACCTCGTCCGGTGCGTCGGAGGCGAAGCGACGCATGGCGGCCATCACGGTTGCGGCGCTTTCGAGTGGGTAGGCAGGGCCTGCGAAGGCGATGAGTGGACCTGCCGGGTAGGTGTTGAACTCGAAGGACGTCACCACGCCGAAGTTCCCGCCTCCCCCACGAAGGGCCCAGAAGAGGTCGGGGTTCTGCTCGAGACTGGCGGTGACGAGCTCGCCGGCGGCCGTGACGACGGTGGCCGACTTCAAGCTGTCGGATGCCATGCCATAGGTGCGCCGTAGCCAACCCTGGCCTCCGCCGAGCGTCAGTCCGGCGACCCCCGTGGTGGAGACGATGCCTCCCGGGACGGCCAGTCCGAAGACCTGCGTCTCCCGGTCCACCTCCGCCCAGGTGGCACCTCCGGCAACCCGGACCGTATGGGTGGTCGGGTCCACCTCGACGTGGCGCATCGGGGAGAGGTCGATGACCAAGCCGCCATCGCAGGTGCCGTAGCCCGCCACGTTGTGCCCACCGCCGCGTACGGCCAGCAGAGCTCGGTGCTCCCGCGCGAACCGCAGCGCCGCGAGGACGTCCGCCGCGCCCCGGCAGCGGACGATGAGGGCAGGGCGCCGATCGATCATCCCGTTCCAGACCTTGCGGGCTGCTTCGAAGCCAGCGTCGCTCGGGAGAATGAGCTGTTCGCCGAACGCGGTGCGGAGCCCGCTCAGTGCGTTTTCGTCGAGCAACACCTTCCCGCCATCGAGTTGCGTCAGCTCGAGCTCATTCATGACTCCTCCGGACGTGAACCGTCGATGAGCGGGGGCCTTCCCTTGTTTGTGAGACTATGGTATCATAATGAGCATGTCAATCCCATATGAAGCGACCGGGCGAACGTCCCAGAAAGCGCGGACCCGGGAGGCGCTGATTCAGGCGGCCCGCGACCTGGTGCGCGGGGGCGTCAGCCCCACAGTGGAAGAGGCCGCAGCGGCGGCGTCCATCTCGCGCGCAACCGCCTACCGCTACTTCCCGAATCGGGAGGCGCTGCTGGTGGCGGCGCACCCCGAGGTCGAGGCGCCCTCGTTACTCGGCGCTGACCCGCCGACCGATGCGGAGGAGCGGCTGGACCGGGTCGTGACCGGCCTCGCGCGGATCTTCCTGGATGCGGAGGAGAGCTACCGCACCATGCTGCGCATCTCCCTGGAGGGGGCGCCTCCCGAGCACGAGCTGACGCTGCGCAAGGGGCGCCGCTTCATCTGGCTCGACGATGCGCTGGCGCCGGTACGGCGCCGACTGGGAAAGGCTCGCTACGAGCGCCTCGTCCAGGCCCTTGGTGCGACCATTGGCATCGAGGCGTTGGTCGCATTGATCGATCTCGGTGGTCTCTCCAGGCAGCGGGCGGTGGAGGTGATGCGCTGGTCGGCGAGAGCGCTGTTGCAGAGTGCGTTGGGCGAGGTGGGCTGAATCGTCTCGCTTGGGGCGGTGGCCGAGATCGCCCGCCCCCAGTAGGCTACCACGGAGCAGGCCAAGCCCTCCGAGGTGCCCATGGACGTCCGCATCATCTCGAAAGACCCCGTGCAGCGCGACGTTCGCGCCCTGCACATCCTGGCACCGCTGCTGGCCGCGTCACTCCTCGGTGCGTGCACGCGCGCGGCCGTGCCAGAGGGTGGAGCCCGCCACTTCGACACGGCGATCTTCCTCGAGGACTCGGCCGCCACCTCGGCCAACGTCAGCGTGGGTGACGTCGATGGCGACGGACATCTCGATGTGGTGTTGGTGAAGGGACGTCACTGGCCGCTGCTGGATCTCGTGCTCCTCGGCGACGGGAACGGCGGCTTCGCCGATCCCTATGCGGTAGGCCCGGATGCGGACCGCTCGTACTCGGGTGAGCTCGTGGACCTGGATGGGGATGGAGACCTCGACATCGTCGTCAGCAACGACGATCCCGACCCCAAGCTGGTGCATCTGAACGACGGAACGGGCCACTTCTCCGTGGGCTCCACGTTCGGAGAGCCCGAGTGGTCCACCCGCCATCTCGCCGTGGCGGACTTCGATGGGGATACCCGCTTGGACGCGGTGCTGGCGAACCGCTACGGGGACAACACCGGACCCAGCTTCATCTGCTTCGGCACCGCCGAGGGGGGCTTCAACGCGCCCTGCGTGGCTGTGAGCATGGGGTCAGCCACCACCATCACGCCCGCCGACCTGAACGGCGACGGTGCGCCGGACCTGGTGGTTCCGCATCGTGACGGCGGCCAGAGCTACGTCTACTTGAACGACGGCGCGGGGCACTTCGAGGAGCGCCATCCCTTCGGTCCCCCCGACGCGAACATCCGCAGCGCCAAGGTCGCGGATCTCGATGGGGATGGGGTTCCGGACCTCGCCGCCATCGATGAACGGACGGGACCGGCGCTGTTCATGGGGGAGCCCGGCGTGACGTTCGGACCGGCCCAGCCGCTCGATGCCTCGGGCGCCAGGCCCTACGCGATCCGGGTCGCCGACATGGACGGCAACGGAAGACCCGACATCATCGTGGGATTCGTGGAGTCACGGCCGATCGTGTACTTCAACGACGGGCCGGGGGCCTTCACGCCGGTGCCCTTTGGGGATGACGAAGGCTCGGCCTACGGCTTCGCCGTCGGCGACCTCAACGAAGATGGATTGCTGGACATCGCAATGGCGCGCTCCGAAGCCCGCAACGTGCTGTACCTGGGGTCGCGGTAGGGCGGCGCCGCTTCGAAGGGACGCTCCCCGCGGGCTACACCGCCGCGGCCAACTCCGTGAGCGCAGCTGCCAACTGGTCCACATCCGCCGGCGTGTTGTAGAGCGCCGGAGTGACGCGCACGCAGTCGCCCGCTGCCACTCCCGTGCGCCACACCGTGAAGATGCCCCAGCGGTCCAGAAGCTCTGCCACCACCGCCTGGTTCTCGGTCCGCCCACCGCGGCCGTGTAGTCGGAACGAGGTGATGGCGGCCACCAGCTCCGCATCGTCGGGCGTGAGGACATCGATGCCACGGGTGCCTCGCACGGCACCGACCCAGCGGTCCCGCAGATAGCGCACGCGCGCCGCTTTGTGCGGACCACCCACGGCGTCGTGGAAGTCCAGAGCGGCAGGCACGCTGAGGAAGGTGGCGAAGTTGGTGGTCCCGGTGTGGATGCGGCTGTCGATGCGGCCGTTGTCCTCCTCACCCAACATGGGGTCGAGGTCGTCCAGTCGGCCCTCCTTCACGTACATCAGCCCTGCCCCGACAGGGGCCCCCAACCACTTGTGCAGGTTCAGCCCCACGAAGTCGGCGCCCAGGTCATCCAGTCGGAGATCGCACTGCCCGAACGAGTGGGCCGCGTCGACCACCACGTCGACTCCGCGCGCGCGCGCCATCGCGGCGATCTCTTTGACCGGGATGATGAGCCCGGTCTTGTTGTTGAGATGCGTCAGCAGGAGCAGGCGAGCCTTCGATGTGCGTTCCAGAATCTGCGCATACGAGTCGAGCACACCTTGGCGCGTGGCCGGCTCCGGGAGGTCGAAGCGCACCAGCGTGGCGCCCCGCTGCTCCGCCAGCGCCCTCATGGCCGTCTGCATGGAGCTGTAGTCGAGGTCGGCGTAGATCACCGCATCGCCGGCCCCGACCGGGCGGTACTGGATGATCAGCCGCTGCAGCGCCTCGGTGGCGCCCCGCGTAAAGGCGATCTCGGAGGGCTTGGCGCCCACGAAGCGAGCGACCCGCTCACGGGCCGCCGTCAGATCCCGATCGTACTCTCGGCGAGCGTAGTAGGAGTTGTCGCGATTGACGCGGTCGATGTGTCCGTGGAACTGGGCGAGCACGGGCGCGGCCATCATGCCCCAGTAGCCGGCCTCCAGGTTGGTGTAGCCGCTCCCGATCTGGTAGTAGGCGGCCACGCGACCCCAGTAGGCCTCGTCACGCGCCACCTCATGGGGTGCGCCGCTGGGCCGGTTCAGCGGGGGGAGCGCCTGCTGTGGTCCGGCCGGGGCGGCTTGGACGGGGCCCGCGACCGCTGTGGCGACGCCGGCCAGGCCGGCGGTGGCGATGAAGCCTCGTCGTGAGATCATGGGGATGGTGCGGGCGCGACGCCCGCTTTGGAGCCGGTGCGCAGAGGACGGTTGGGCACGCTAGCCCAGGCCGCAGGCCGCAGGCAAGGGAGCGGACCGGCCCTGCCGACATGCACGTGACCTGCACCGGAGCATGCGTAACCGCCCTCCACTGGACGGAGCGGCGCCGGCTCCAGCGTTGCGGTCGAGCGCCGCCGCCCTCTAAGATCGGCCCGGGTGCACTCCCCTCGTTCCGGAGGTGTGACGATGTTCCTCGCGGCTTCGACTCCCTCCGCTCCCCCAGCGGCGCGCCCGGTTCCAGCGCCCCGACCCCTTCTGATGGCCAGCCTGGTTGGGCTACTGGGTCTGGGGGCGTGCGCTCCGTCCGATGCACCCGCGGACACGATCTTCGTCGGCGACAACATCGTGACCATGGATCCGGCTCGTTCATCGGCCGAAGCGGTCGCGGTGCGAGGCGAGACGATCGTAGCCGTGGGGACTCGCGAGGACGTGATGGCCCTGCTCGGCGATCAGACCCGCGTGGTCGAGCTGGGCGGCCGCGCCCTGCTCCCCGGCTTCATCGATGCGCACGGTCACTTCACGGGAGCGGGCGACGCGCTGCGATCGCTCGGCCTGCACCCACCCCCGGTGGGGGATGTCGAGAACATCGACGATCTGGTGGGCAAGGTGCGCAGGTGGATCGACGACCACGACATCCCGCCCGGGGAGGCGGTGATGGGTCGGGGGTATGACGACGCGCTGCTTGCGGAGGGGCGCCACCCTACGCGGTTCGACCTGGACCGGATCTCGACCGAACACCCGATCGTGCTGACACACGTATCTGGCCACCTGCGTGCCGTCAACTCCAAAGCACTGGAAGTCAGTGGGATCACGGCCGCCACGGACGACCCGCCCGGAGGACATATCCGTCGGGTTGCCGGCTCCCGTGAGCCCAATGGTGTCCTCGAGGAGCGTGCTGGGCGCCTGATCGACACGGGCCCCCAGCAAGAGCAGACCCAGGAGGATCTGGACGAACTGGTCCGCGCTTCGATCGACGTCTATCTCGGTTACGGCACCACCACGATCCAGAATGGGGGAGGTACGAGCCCCGACATGATCCGCGCCCTGCGGGCAGTGGCCGCGCGCGAGCCGCTACACGCGGACCTGGCGGTGTTCTCGAGCGCGGATGGCATCTTGAGCAACGAGGTGCACTACGAGCCCGGCTACAGCAACGGGATGCGTGTCGCGGGCGTGAAGTTCGTGCTGGACGGCTCACCTCAAGGGCGTACCGCCTGGGTCACACAGCCCTATGACGAGGGCCCTCCCGGTGCGCCGGCCGACTATACGGCCTACGGGACCATGGACCCGGATGAATACAAGACCAAGGCGGCGGCCCTCATCCAGCGGGGGGTCCCCTATCTGGCGCACGCCAACGGGGACGCGGCCATGGACCTCATGATCGAAGGCGTGCGGGAGGGCGTGGCCGGCATGACTCCGATGCCGGACCACCGGTCCGTCATCATCCACGCCCAGCTCATGCGCGCCGACCAGCTGGACGAGGCTGCCGAGTTGGGCATCGTCCCGTCGTTCTTCTCGGCGCACGCGTTCTTCTGGGGCGACTGGCATCGGCGCTCCTTCGGTGAGGAGCGCGCCAGCAACATCAGTCCCGTGCGTTGGGCCATCGATCGGGGAGTCCACTTCACGGTGCACAACGACGCGTCCGTGGTGCCCCCGGACATCATGCGTCTGGTCTCGATCACTGTGAACCGGAAGACGCGAAGCGGCTACGTGCTGGGGCCGGATCAGCGGGCCACGGTCATGGAAGCCTTGAACGCGGTCACCTTGGGTGCGGCTTATCAGTACTTCGAGGAGGACACCAAGGGCTCCATTACCGTTGGGAAGCAGGCGGACCTGGTGATTCTCGGGGAGAACCCGCTCACTGCGGACGTTGGCGCGCTGGCGGACATTCCAATCGTGGAGACGTTCTCGCGCGGCCGCTCGGTCTTCACCCGCTAGACGCGCGGCGCTCCATACAGTCGCCGCGCTCCACGAACCCGTAACGCGCGTACAGCGTGCGGCTGCGGGCGGTGGGCCACAGCACCACCGCATCGATGTCCTGCGAACGGATCCAGGCCAGCGCAGCCTCCAGAAGCCGCGTGCCGAGGCCTTCTCCGCGCCGCTCGGGCGCCACATAGACATTGGTGATGTACGCGTGGTGCTCCAGCTCGGACACGGGGTTGGGGAGCTTTTCGATGCGCTGCGCCCAAAGCTGACCGACTACGCCGCCGTCGGCCTCGACCACCCAGCAACGCCACGGAGAGGTGGGGCCCAAACGCTGACGCATCCACTTCTCGCATCGGGGCAGGAAATCGGCTTCCGCCTCCGTCACATGGCCGATCTCGGCGCGGAACGAGTAGCGGAGGCGAGCGAGCGTCGCCGCGTCCGCAGGGCCGGCCAGACGCACCCCCGCTGCCTGCTGCCCCCCCACGGAGGTCAGCGCCTCTCCCAGTCGATGTCGGAGAGTCGCGCCAGAGCCAACTGGAGCGCGTGGGTTCCTTTGCGGCTGCCCCCCTGCGCTTGAAGTGCGATGTAGAGCTGGTGCGCCAGCGCGAGACCGGGTAGTGCCAACCCCATCCGACTGGCCTCGGACAGAGCGATCCCCATGTCTTTGACGAAGTGCTCGACGAAGAAACCGGGGTCGAAGTTGTTGGCGATCATGCGGGGGCCGTAGTTCGACAGAGACCAACTGCCCGCCGCTCCCGAAGCGACCGACTGCATTACGCGCTCCAGGTCGAGGCCGGCCTTATAGGCATACAGGAGGCCCTCGCAAACGCCGACCATTCCCGACGCGATGAGCGTCTGGTTGACCATCTTGGTGTGTTGGCCCGCCCCAGGTCCGCCCTGGCGCACATAGGCCTTGCCCATCGCTTCCCAGCAGGGGGTCAAGGCGTCGACCACGTCGGCGTCTCCACCGATCATGATGGAGAGCCGCCCCTCCCGAGCCCCGATGTCGCCGCCGGACACCGGTGCATCCACACTCGAGACGCCGCGCGCGCGGGCGGCCTCGTAGAGTTCCACGGCCAGGGAGGGGTCGCTGGTGGTCATGTCCACCACTACGCTTCCGGCCCGGCATCCCGCCAGCACGCCCTCTTCACCCAGCATCACCTCCCGAACGTCCCTCGGGAATCCGACGATGCTGAAGACGACGTCGCTGCGTGCCGCGACCTCCTTGGGGCTGGCGGCCCAGTGTGCGCCCCGCGCCAACAAGCCGTCTGCCGTCGATCGCGTCCGGGTGAAGACCGTCGCCTCGAAGCCACGCTCCATCAGGTGGCCGCACATGCTCCGGCCCATCACCCCCAGCCCGATCCAGCCGATTCGAGTCCTGCCTGGCTCAACCATCGTCGACACCTGGTCGGACGCAGTTCGAAGAGAGCGGTAGGGGGTCCGACGCCCCGACCGGTCCGTGTTCACCGCAGAGCTAACGTCCCTGCACCAGTTGCGCGAGCCCACCGGGCGCAGGCCGCCGCCACTCACCGCACCTTGCGGGCCGACTGACCGAGCCCAAGTATCCCGGAACACCCGGAATCCCACCGAAAGGCGGACCCGCCCCGGAAAGACCACGGGGGCCACGCTGGCAGGATGACAGGAGTCCGGGCAGCCCGTTCCCTCCCGATGACCGGGCCGGGACGGTGCGCCTTCAGGTAGGAGGTAGTGTGAAGTAGCGGGATTCGATGACGGCGCCACGGCGTCCGACAGGACAACGAGCGCACTTTTCCGCGGCCCCCGAGGGCTCACGCCCTCCCATACGCGGTGAGTGATAGATGCACTGAATGGGTCTCACGCACCTCACGGAGGTCCTATGTGGTCGCTCTTATTGTCCGTGTCCTTGATGGCCGGTCCCGCGCCGGCCGCGACCGGCGCGCTGCTCGATTGGCAGGTCGCTTCCCAGGATGCCACCGCGTCCGAGCTCCGCTTCGCGGGAGACGTCGACCGGGCTCTGATCCCGGCGGTGGTTCCGCGCCCGTTCGCCTTGGTGGGGTCGGTCACCGGCCGCGTCACCGATGCCCGCACCGGTCAGCCGATCCCTTCGGCCCAGATCTATATCGCAGCCCTCGATCTGGGCACCCTCTCCAATGACGAAGGGCGCTACCTGCTTCAGAACGTCCCGGATGGCACTCACACGATCCGGGCCGAGCTGATCGGCTACGAGACGGTGACCACGCAGATTACCGTGACACCGGGTGGCACCGTCGTGCACGACTTCCGACTGGCCGAGCAGGCCCTGGCCATGGACGAGATCGTCGTGACCGGCGTCCCGGGTGGCACTCGCGTGCGGGCGATCGGCAACGCCGTGGGGTCGCTGGACGCAGCGGGCGTCACCGAAAAGGCGGCCATCGCCGATGTGCAGTCGGTGCTCCGCGGTCGTACGCCCAGCGTCAACATGATGGGCGGCGGGCAGGTCGGAGTGGCGCCACGGATGCGGATTCGCGGGGCGTCCACCTTCTCGCTGGATGGCCAGCCACTCGTCTACATCGATGGCGTCCGCGCCAACAACGAGGAGACCTCGGGCTACGCCTTCGGCAACAACGCGGGCGTGCGTGGAATCCTGAGCAGCCTGGACCCCGAACAGATCGAGAAGATCGAAGTGCTCAAGGGCCCTGCTGCCGCCACACTGTACGGCACGGAGGCGTCACGAGGGGTGGTCAACATCATCACCAAGCGAGGCCGTGAAGGCCGGGCGCGGGTCGACCTCACGATCCGGCAAGGGTTCAACTACCTGGCCAATCCCGTGGACAAGGTGGGCTATGAGAACTATTGGCGTGATCCCTCGACCAACGAGGTGTACTCGCTGAACATGGTCGACCATATGAATGCACTGGGCCGTGAGATCTTCACGTACGGCCCCGTGCAATCGTACAGCGGAAATCTCAGTGGAGGGTCGCAGGACACGCAGTACTTCTTCTCGACCACGTACTCCCGAGAGGAAGGGGTCTACAGCTGGAACTGGGCCAAGCGGCTCAACCTGCGCACCAACATCGATACCCGTCTGGCCGACAACCTCGGCCTGAACGTCAACATGGGGTACACCAACAGTCGGGACCGCATCGCGACGGACGGGTTCTCCAGCATCATCGAGGGCCTGGAATTCGGAAGCCCGCGCTTCCTGCCGGAGCACCGCTGCCGCACCAATCCGGGCTTCGGCTGCGACGTCTTCGAAGGCGTGCCCGTGGTTGGCGTGCCGGTGCGCGACCGCTCATTGGAGAACCACCAGGACCTCGACCGCTTCTCCGGCGGCGCCACCTTCACGTTCACGCCGGTCGAATGGCTCACGACGCGTCTGACCACCGGGGTCGACTACACCGGACAGCTCGACGTGGCCCTCCGTGAGTTTCAGACCAACGATACCGCGCTCGCTTCGTTGGGCGCCGTGGGTGCGCGTGGGTTCCGTAACGAGGCGCGCACCTCGACGCTGTTCTCGACCACGGACCTGTCAGGCACCGCCGACTGGCGGATCTCGCCGACGCTCACGTCGGCCACATCGGTCGGTGCCCAGTACTACACGAGAACGATCAGCTTCTTATCTGCGGGCGGTCAGCAGTTCGCAGGCCCTGGCCTCAGCACCATTACCGCCACGGCGATCCAGGACACACCGCAGAACAATCGGGTCGGCGACAACACCCTGGGTTTCTATGTGCAGGAGACCTTGGGTTGGCGTGACCGACTGTTCCTGACAGGGGCGGTCCGAGTCGACAACAACAGCGCCTTCGGCTCCGACATCGACCTGGTGACGTATCCCAAAGCCTCTCTGTCCTGGGTGATGAACGAGGAAGGGTGGTGGGAGGACGTGGCCCCGTCGTGGCTCAACGGCTTCCGCCTGCGCCTGGCCTGGGGCCAGTCCGGAGAGCAGCCTGCCTCGTTCTCGGCGCTCCGCACGTGGACTCCGGTGACGGGCCCGCAGGGCACCGCGGGGGTCACTCCCAACACGGTCGGCAACCCGGACCTCACCGCCGAGATCGGCGAGGAGACCGAGGTCGGGTTCGATTCCGAGCTCATAGACAGCCGGCTCGGTCTGCAGTTCACCTACTATCACAAGCTGACCAAGGGGGCGATCCTGCAGCGGGATCTGCCGCCTTCCGGTGGCTTCACCGGCCAGCAGTTCGTCAACGCAGGCCGGATCGTGAACGACGGACTGGAGCTCGCGCTCAACGCCCGCATGCTGGAGCGTCAGGGCTTCAGCTGGGACATGGGCTTCAACATGTCCTACAACGATTCCGAGATCCTTCAACTATCGGGTGAGCCCGGCGACACGACGATCGTGTTCAACAGCTGGAGCTCGATGGAGCACCGCGTCGGTCACGCACCCTTCAGCTGGTTCGGTGTGGACGTGGTCAGTGCAGAGTTGGACGCGAACGGTCGAGCTACCAACGCGCTCTGCAACGATGGGCGAGGCGGGACGACGCCCTGCTTCGACGCGGGGGGCAACACCATCGCGCCCCGCTTGGACCTGGGTCGTGCCATTGCCCCGTGGGAGTTTTCGCTGTCGACGGACGTCTCTCTGGGAGACAACCTCAGCTTCCACGCGCTCTTCACGTCGGAGCAAGGGCACAAGCGCTTCGACAATACGCTCCGCCAACGATGCCGGCTCTACTCTGTCTGCCGCGAGAACGCGTTCCCGGAGGAGTGGGATCCGATCATGCAGGCCACCGTGCAGAGCAGCGATCAGATCATCGACTCCTGGGTCAACGATGTGAGCTTCATCCGACTCAAGGAGCTCTCGATGACCTATGACATCCCTCGGCGCTTCATCGAGGGCTACAAGATGAGTCGGGCGGTGTGGCAGGTGTCGGCGCGCAATCTGTTGACGTTCACGGATTGGACCGCCGGTGACCCGGAGGTGATGTTCAGCAGCGGCGGCCGGATGTTCATGTACCAGAACAATATTCCGCTGCCGCAACAGATCACCACGTCCATCCGCGTAAGCTTCTGACGCTGCCAAGGGGAGACAACGATGACTTCGATCAGAATGTTCTCCGACGTGCTGCGGGCCGCAGGAGCAGGGGTGCTGCTGGCCGTCTCCGTAGCCGGATGCGACTTGAACAACCTTCTCGAGGTAAGTGACCCAAGTCGACTCCTGGCCGAGAACGTGGAGGTCCCCTCTCAGGCTGGGGCGCTGATGAATGGCCTGGAGGCCGATTTCCTCTGCGCTCACGGCGCCTGGGTGCAGGTAACAGCGGTGCTCGGTGATGAGTTCGAGGACACTAACGCCGGCGGCGACAACTGGTCACTGGACCGCCGCCGTCCCCAGAGTCAGAACAACTGGGGTGACAACGACTGCACGGACGCGCTACCCTCTGCTTATGTACCCGCGTCGCGCGCCCGCTGGGTGGCGGACAACGTCACGGGGTTGCTTGAGTCCTGGACCGACCAGGAGGTGGCGCAGCGCACGGCGCGGATCGCGCGTGCGTCTCTGCTGGCGGGGTTCAGTCTGAACATGTTGGGCACCGCCATGTGCACGGCGGCGCTCGACGAAGGCCCGGAGCTTACCCCCCAGCAGGTCTTCGCGGAGGCCGAGGAGCGCTTCACCAAGGCGCTCGACGTCGCGCAGGCGGGGAGCATGGCAGACGTGGCCAACGCGGCGCGGGTGGGCCGGGCGCGGGTGCGCCTCTATCAGGGCGACACCCAGGGCGCCCTGAGCGATGCGCGGGCGGTGACGGAGGGGTTCGCGATGAACATCCAACCCTCCGACGCCAACAACCGGTTGTACAACCGAGTGTGGGCATCCAACCAGTTTGGCTTCAACTTCTCGGTGCCGGCTTGGTCCCGGAACCTGACTACCGGTGGGGAGGCGGACCCACGCACCGCGACCTTCGACACGGGTCGGGACACCGGGTGGGGGCCCGGCAACGTGTTCGCGCAGGAGAAGTACGGATCTGCCAACAGTCCGATGCCGATCGCGCGATGGGAGGAGGCCCAGCTCATCATCGCCGAGATCGTGGGCGGTCAGGAGGCCGTCGGGATCATCAACGCACTGCGCGCTCCCTGGAGCTTGCCCCAGTTCGCGAGCAGCGACGAATCCGAGATCTCCGACATGGTGGTGGCCGAGCGCCAACGGGAGTTGTGGTTCGAGGGATTGCGGTCGTACGATCTACGGCGCTTGAGTCTGCCCTTGTTCCCCGCTCCAGGAGAAGAATACCAGCCGGGCATCAAGGGCGGGCTTTACGGCGACCAGACCTGCATCCCGCTCCCGATCATCGAGACGTTCAACAACGGGACGATCCGGTGAGGCGGCCGGAGGTGGAGATCCCGGACCGGTTCACGCCGGCCGGGATCTCTCCGTCCCACGACCGAAGGGTCTGACCGACCCGTTCATGACGGGCGGCCCCCTACGCGGCGTGTTGGCCTGAGCTCCGAGGCGGGGCGGGGCGGCAGACCGCGGTGAAACGAAAGGCAGAGACGTGGGGATCGATCAAGCTATCGACCGGATGATGCGTCCCATCGCGGACGTCATATACGGACTGGTCTTCTACGCGGTCCCCGTGGCCGGGGTGGAGCTACCCCTCATCGTCGCCTGGCTGGTGGCGGGCGGGGTGTTCTTCACCTTGTTCCTGGGCTTCATCAACGTCCGCGGATTCCGGCATTCCATCGACCTGGTGCTCGGGAAGTACTCCGACGCGAGCCACCCGGGAGAGGTGACGCACTTCCAGGCGCTGGCCACCGCGGTATCGGGTACCGTTGGCATCGGCAACATCGCAGGGGTAGCCGTTGCCATCTCCGTGGGCGGGCCGGGAGCCACGTTCTGGATGATCGTGGCAGGCCTCTTGGGCATGAGCACCAAGTTCGCCGAGTGCACCTTGGCGGTGAAGTACCGCAAGGAGCATGAGGACAAGACCGTCAGCGGTGGGCCCATGTACTTCCTGGAGCGCGGACTGGCGCTCCGCAACCTGCCGGGCGTGGGGCGGGCGCTCGGGATCTTCTACGCGCTGGCGATGGTGATCGGATGCCTGGGCATCGGCAACATGTTCCAGTCGAACCAGGCCGCGGCGATTCTCATCGACGTTACAGGTGGGTCCGCCAGCCCCTTCTTCGGCCGGGCCTGGATCCTGGGGCTGATCATGGCGGTTCTGGTCGGCCTCGTCATCGTGGGCGGGATCAAGAGCATCGCCCGGACCACCTCGAAGCTGGTGCCGTTCATGGCGATCCTCTATATGACCCTGGCCACCCTGGTGCTGGCGCTGAACGCCGACCGCCTCCCGGCCGCCCTCGGTCATATCTGGACCGGCGCTTTTTCGCCCACGGGGATCGCCGGGGGGTTCGTGGGTGTGATGATCACCGGGTTCCGCCGGGCGGTGTTCTCGAATGAAGCGGGTCTGGGCTCGGCGGCGATCGCCCACTCGGCGGTCCGGACCAATGAGCCCGTGACGGAGGGGTTCGTGGCCCTGCTGGAGCCCTTCATCGACACGGTCGTCATCTGTACCATGACGGCTCTGGTCATCGTCACCACCGTGTACGACCCTTCCCTCGCGTCCACCGAGATGAGCGGCATCGAGCTGAGCATCGCTGCGTTCTCGAGCACGCTTCCCTGGTCACCCGTCCCGCTGTCGATCGCGGCGGTGCTCTTCGCCTTCTCCACCACGATTTCATGGAGCTACTACGGCCTCAAGGCCGTGACCTATCTCGCCGGCCATCGGGCTCCGGTGGAGGTAGGCTTCAAGCTCTTCTACTGCTCGTTCATCGTCCTCGGGAGCAGCATCCAACTGGGAGCCCTCGTCGACCTCTCGGATGCATTGATCTTCCTGGTGGCCATCCCGAATCTCATTGGCCTCTACCTGCTGTCACCGGTGTTGAGGGAGGAGGTCCGTTCCTATCGCGAGCGCCTCAAACGCTACTGAGCCACCGATGTAAGACCGATCCTGGTTTCGAAGGTCGCAGCGACCCGTTGGGGGTCCCTGATTCAACGAGCCGTTCAAGATGAATCCGATGGGCGCACAGCCCGCAGACACGAGGTGTGGGATGGCCAAGCAGAAGATGACTCCGTCGGAGGCGCTGGTGGAGACGCTGGTCGCCGAGGGTGTGACCGATGTGTTCGGTCTTGTCGGCTCCGCGTTCATGGACGCGCTGGATCTGTTTCCGGACGCCGGAATCCGCTTCATCCCGGTGGCGCACGAGCAGGCCGCCGCGCATGCGGCGGACGGGCTGGCGCGGGTGACGGGGCGCCCCCAGGCGTGCATCGCGCAGAACGGACCCGGCATCGCCAACTTCGTCTCCGCGATCGCGGCGGCGTATTGGGCGCACTCGCCCGTGGTCGCGTTGACGCCGGAGACCGGTTCGGGAGGCATCGGCACGGGTGGCTTCCAGGAGCTAGACCAGATGGCCATGTTCGAGGAGCAGACCGTCTTCCAGGTCCGCGTCAATCGACCCGACCGCATGGCGGAGCTGGCGCGCCGCTGCTTCTATCGCGCCAAGGTGGAGTTGGGCCCCACGCAACTCAACATCCCCCGGGACTTCTTCTACGGCGACCTGGTGGACGACATCTACGCGACCCCCACGCCGGGCGCGAGCCGGCCGTCCCGGGACGACATCGCACGGACCGTCGCGATCGTGAAGAACGCCAAGTTCCCTGTGATCATCTCGGGTGGCGGCGTCAGCCAGGGAGGCGCCCTGGACAGCATTCGGGCGCTCGCGGAGTACCTCAGCGCGCCGGTCGTCAACACCTACCTGCACAACGACACGTTCCCGTACAGCCACGAGCTGGGCTGTGGGCCTCTGGGCTACTGCGGCTCCAAGGCTGCGATGCGCACCATCGCGAAGGCGGACGTGGTTCTGGCACTGGGTACGCGCCTGGGCGTCTTTGGTCTGCTGCCCCAGTACGACATGACGTACTGGCCCGAGAACGCCACGCTGATCCAGGTGGACCGGGATGCCAGCAAATGGGGGATGAGCAAGATCCCTGCGATCTTCTCCGTCTGCGACGTCGGGGAGTTCGCACGCGAGCTTCTGATGGAGCTCGAGAACGCCATGCCCGGTCTCGCCCGCAACGACGGCCGTATCGCGGAGGTCGCCAAGGAGAAGAAGCGCTGGGACGACGAGTTGGAGGAATGGTCGTCCTCGACCAGCGAGCTCATGCATCCGCGTCGGTTCCTGTGGGAGTTCTCCCGCGCGATGCCGAAGAACGCCATCGTCACCACCGACATCGGCAACACCTGCTCGATCTCGAACAGCTATCTGCGCTTCGACGGCACCCGCCAACTCATCTCCGCGCTCACCTGGGGGAACTGCGGCTTCGCGTATGGAGCCGCGATGGGCGCCAAGGTCGGGCGTCCTGACGCCCCGGTGTTCGCGATCCAGGGAGACGGCGCTTGGGGCATCAGCGGCCTGTCGGAGGTGATGACCGCGGTGCGAGAAAAGATCCCCGTGATCGCGGTGGTCATCAACAACTACGAATGGGGCGCGGAGAAGAAGAACCAGATCGACTTCTACGGTCACCGTTTCGTCGGCACCAACCTGCGGCAGAACCCCGACTACGGGGAGTTGGCCAAGGTCATGGGGGCCGTCGGCTACACGGTGCGGGACTACCGCGAGGTCCAGGACGTGGTACGCGAAGCGGTGGCGTCAGGGCGGCCCTGCGTGATCAACGCCGTCGTGGAGGGTGGCGAGAAGGTGTTGGCCGAGCCGTTCCGCCGGGACGCCCTGAAGAAGCCCCAGCGTGCCTTGGAGAAATACAAGCATCTGAACGTGGGTGACTGAGCACGAGCCCGATCCCGGCTCGGGGCGCTCCTGGCGGCGTGGCTCGATGGCCACTTCCCCGGGCCCGGGCCGGGGACACACCTGTGGGGAGGAGCCCCGATGTACGACACCGGGAAGTTGCTGTCCGAGTATGACGCTGAAGACATCATCGAGAAGGACAAGCGACACGTCTGGCACCATCTATTCCAGCACAAGGTCCTCGAATCCCAGGACCCCAAGATCTTCGTCGAAGGGGACGGAGTCCGCGTACGGGACATCTCGGGGCGGGAGTACCTGGATGGCGCCTCGGGTGGCGTGTGGTGCGTCAACGTTGGCTACGGGCGCGAAAGCATGGCGCGGGTCATCCACGACCAGCTGCTCAAGCTGCCCTATTACGCGGGTGTGGCGGGAACGGTGCCCGGCGCCGAGTTCGCCGACAAGCTGAGCGGCCTCCTTCCCGGGCTCGACCACATCTTCTTCTCGAACAGCGGCTCGGAGGCGAACGAGAAAGCGTTCAAGATGGTGCGACAGGCCGCGCATCTATCCGGGTCGGGGAAGTACAAGATCGTCTACCGGGACCGGGACTATCACGGCACCACGATCGCGTGCCTGGCCGCCAGCGGGCAGCCGGAGCGCAAGGAACAGTTCGGACCGTTTCCGGACGGATTCGTGTCGATGCCGCACGCGCTCTGCTACCGCTGTCCGTTCGGATTGACCTATCCCGACTGCGGAGTCAAGTGCGCCCAGGCCCTCGAAGACGTGCTTCAGCAGGAAGATCCGGACTCGGTGGGGGCGGTCCTGCTGGAGCCCATCACGGCGGGTGGTGGGGTGATCCCCCCAGTCGATGAGTACTACACCATCGTCCGGGAGATCTGTGACCGCCACGACGTCTTCCTCATCATGGACGAGGTGGTCTGCGGCTTCGGCCGGACCGGCACCATGTTCGGCTTCGAGCACTACGACGTTGTGCCCGACATCGTCACCATGGCCAAGGGAATGGCGAGTTCCTACGCGCCAATCTCGGCGACCGCCGCGCGCGACCGGGTCTTCGACCGCTTCGTGAACGATCCCTCCAACGGCCTCGCCTACTTCAGGGATATCAGCACGTACGGCGGGTGTACGGCGGGGTTGGCGGCGGCGCTCGAGAACCTGCGGATCCTGCAGGACGAGGCTCTGGTGGAGAACTCCCGAGTGATGGGCGCCTACCTGAACGATCGCCTGCGCGAGTTGGAGGACCACCGTTACGTGGGCGATCTCAGAGGGAGAGGATTGTTCGCGGGAATCGAGCTCGTCCTGGACAAGTCGACCAAGGAGCCCATGCGGGAGGACGTGATGGGCGTCGTGCAGGCACGCGTGGCACAGGAAGGCGTGCTCATCGGTAAGACCACCCGAAGCTTCCGAGGTCTCAACAACACGCTCAACATTGCGCCCCCGCTGATCGTCACAAAGGCGGACGTCGACGAGATCGTCGAGGCGGTGAAGGTCGGAATCGACCAGGGGTGCAAGCAGGTCCTCGGGTAGGTCCGGCTCGAACAGTATGCGGCGCGCCGGCAATGTCCCTGCCGACGCGCCGCTTCTGCTTCCTGACTCGAAAACCCGCTCCGTCAGCGGCTGAAGACGGACCGCCCTCTCGAGAAGGTCTCCATGACCTGGATCCGGTCGAGCTGTTCCGGGTCGGTGGTGAGTGGGTTGTGTTCCAGGACGACCAGGTCCGCTTGCTTGCCCACCGTGATGGATCCCTTGCGGTCCTCTTCGAAGTACTGGTAGGCGGCGCCCAACGTCACCGCATTGAGAGCCTCCTGGATCGTGGCTCTCTGGTTGGGACCGAGGACGTGGCCGCTCCGCGTCTTCCGGTTCACCGCGACCCAGACCAGGCGCATGATGTCCGGTGGCACGACCGGGGCATCGTTGTGGATGGTGAAGTGCACGCCGCGGTCGATGGCCCAGCGGATCGGGCTGATGTTCTCACCCCGCTGTTCGCCGAAGCTCCGCAGGTGCCAGTCTCCCCAGAAGAACGGATGTGCAGCGAAGAAGGAGGGAACGACGCCCAGTCGGGCGGCGCGGTCCAGTTGGTCGGCCCTCATGAGCTGGGCGTGGATGATCACGGAACGGTGATCCGGCATCGGATCCATGCCGGCGACCCCCTCCTCCACACCGGCCAGCATCAGATCCATGGCGGCGTCGCCGTTGGCGTGCGCGAGAAACGGAACGCCCCGGTGAAGCAGCTGCAGCGCGTCGGCCTTGTAGGCGTCAGGATCCATGACCGGATACGCCCGATAGTCCGCTGGTGCTCCGGGAGGGCCCTCGGTATAGGGCTGTGTAACCCAGGCGGTGCGACCTTGTGGCGAACCATCCAGGACGAACTTCACGCCGGCGATACGCATGCCATTGTGGTAGGTCCTCTCGTACTGGAGGCTGTCGTTCAGGATCGCTGAGGCACTGGTGAACAGGGCCAGGTCCGCCTCGAACGGTGCGCGATCGGATGCGGCTCGGAGGGCCTCGGCGATCTGCGGGCTGGTGCCGCCTCCGTTTTGAATCGTGGTGATTCCGTAGGCAGTGTGCACGGCGATGGCCTTGCGTGCCATCCCGTCCATGTCCGGGTCCACGCCCATCCGGTAGGCGCTCTGGGCCACGAGGCCTCCAGCCGCTTCTTCCAGCACTCCGTCCGGCTCCATCGAGCCCCGTACCCGCCGGATATGGCCCCCGGCGGGGTCGGGCGTCGCTGCCGTGATCCCGCTGACGGCGAGCGCCGCCGAATTCACCGCCGTCAGGTGTCCAGAGACGTGGGTGAGGATGATCGGGTGATCGGTGGAAGCGCGGTCGAGATCGAACCTGGTCGGATGTCTCCCTTCCTCCAGGAGTGAGTCGTCGTACCCGATGCCCACCACGGGATCCCCGGGGCCGAGGTTCTTATCGGTGATCCAGCGCTGGATCTTCGCTACGATGTCGTCGATGTTGTTGACATCGCCGACCGGAGGCGGATGAAGCGCGAGCAGATCCGCCGTCTGCCCTACCGCGAGGAAGTGACCGTGCGTGTCGATAAAGCCCGGCAGCAGCGCCCGCTCGCCGAGGTCGACCACCTGGGTATCGTCCCCCCGCAGCGCCAGTACCTCGGCGCGCGATCCGACGGCAACGATCTCTTCTCCACGTACGGCGACGCCTTCCGCCGTGGGTTGCGCCGGGTCCATGGTGACGATGTTGCTGCCGAGGAAGATCGTGTCCGCCGGAGGTCCGCTCTCGGACGCGCTACACGCACCGAGAGCGATGGACAGCAGCGCCAACGCGGAGGTGATCCCTGCCCGTTCCCTCCTACTCATGCGACGCCTCCTCCGATGCGAGCATCGGCAGTCCGACGTGGTGATGAAGCGGCTGCTGGGATGGGTGATTCTAGGTGTGCCCACGGGGGTCGGCAAACCGGGGGACCCTCCTTGACACCGGCTCCGGGGTGCCGCACCTGAAGAGGAGGAGGGTTCCACACCTTCATGGCTCCAGCCGGTCGGTCGACGGGCGATGGGCCCCTGTGCCGCCCGGGATGGAGTCGCCCCTGTCCCCGGAACGGAGCAGCGCGACCATGGACAAGACCACCAACGATGCGACGGCCTCACAGGGGTTGGGCCGGAGGAAGTTCCTGAAGGGCGCTTCGGTTCTCGGGGGGGCGATGGTCGCGTCGGGTCTGGCTGGGCGGGAGGGCGCTGCAGCCGAGGGCCCGGCGGGCGAGACGACCACGGCCCGCCGGCCAGGCCTGCGACGACCCGGGCAGCCGGCGACCGAGCTGACGGAGCAGGAGCGCCGGGTTCTGACGGCGATCCGGTCGGAGGAGGTTGCTGCCGTGCTACAGGATTTCGTGCAGATCCGCACCACGATGTCCGATGAGCAGACCGGCGCGGAGTATTTTTCGCGTCGGCTGCGCGAGTGGGGGATTGAAGACGCCTGGATCCAGGGAGTCGAGGGCTACCCAGGCCGCTCCAACCTGATCGCGCGCCTGCCGGGCCGTACAACCCCCAAGGGCCCCACCCTGTTGGCCACGTCGCATTTGGACGCGATCGCGGTGGATGACATGGCCGACCGGGAACAGTGGACAGACGACCCCTATTCCGGCGCGATCCGCGACGGTCGAGTGTACGGGCGCGGCGCTTCCGACAACAAGTCGGGATGTGTGTCCAAGATCATGGCTGCCAAGGCCATTCGGGAGGCGGGCGTGGAGTTGCCCGGAGATCTCCTGATCGCGTTGGTCGCCGATGAAGAAGGCTATATGCTCGGCATCAAGCAGTTCATCAAATCGGGACTGCACAAGGAGGTCTCCGCCGCGCTCTCGGAGGGCGCTGGCACCGGATCCCGGATCCGCGAAACGGTTCCGGGGCGGACCTCGGCGATGATCACGTTCTATGGTACCAACGCGCACGCGGGGACGTCTCCGCTTCCCGGTGTGGGCGTCAATGCGATCCACAAGGCCAGCAAGTTCATCGCGGCGATCGCGGACGCGGCCCCCAACCATCCGCGCGATCCCTACTACGGGCCGTCGTTCTACCAGGTCCTTCAGGTGACGGGTGGGTGGCCCACAACGCAGACCTCCCAGAAGCCGGCCTTCTGCAGACTGTTCCTCGATACGCGCCTCGTGCCCGATCACGATCCCGATGACGTGTGGCGAGACGTTCAGGTCATCCTCGATCGTCTCTCGGCGGAGGATCCGGACTTCCGCTACTCGATCGGCGAGATCGACCGGCGGCCCGGATACCGCGTGGACTTCGAGTGGCCCGTGGTGAAGGCGATCGCGTCCGCATACGAGGCACTCGCCGGGCGACCCCCGGAGTTGGGCGACGCGGTTCCGGAGCGCTTCGCCATCGGCACGACGGACACTCACTATCTCGCGCAGTTGGGCATCCCCTGCGCCAGCGTCGTCTCTCCGGTGCGGCCGGATGCGCTCGGTCACGCAGCCAACGAGTACATGGGCATCGAGGCGCTTACCGAAGCCACCAAGGCCACGGCGCTCACCATCATGCGGTACTGGGACTTCGCGGAATAGAAGGTGGGGTCGGGAGCGGTGCGAGGCCGCTCCCGCCCTGCTGGCTCCGCTGCCTCGACCGCACCCCCGGTTCCTCGACTCGCCCCCGAGGCGCTACTTTCAGCCTCTTCCGTCCCCGCAGCTTCCCGGAGGCCGACCCATGACCGAACGGCGCTACGACGACGATGAGGTGCGCGCCATCTTCGAGCGGGCTTCGACGCCCGTGCCTGCGGGGGAGGGACGTGGGACCCTTCCCTCCAAGGGGACAGGGTTCAGCTTGGCGGAACTCCAGGAGATCGGAGCCGAGGCGGGCATCGAGCCCGCGCGGGTCGCCGAAGCCGCGCTGTCGCTCGACCGGCGACCCGGGAGGGCGGTGGGTCCCGTGCGCCGCGGCCCCATCCCCCTGCGCGTCGGGCACTCCGTCCACCTCCCTGGTCCCTTCAGCGAAGACGACTGGAACCGGCTGGTGGTGGATCTGCGGGACACCTTCGACGCCAAGGGGCGGCTTAGTGTCGAGGGCGCCTTCCGGGAATGGCGCAACGGCAACCTCTATGCGGCTGTGGAGCCCGACGGGGACGGTGTCCGTCTGCGCATGGGTACTCGCAAGGAAAGCGCCCAGGCGGCTTTGATGATGGGTACCATGATGGCCGTGATGGGGGCAGTGCTGTTCCTGCTCTACGCGACAGGCATCAAGGACGGGGCGATTCGTGGTGCGTTCGTCCTGGAGGTGTTCGGGATGGTGGGCCTCGGCGCCGGGCTCATCCAGCTTCCTGGATGGGCCGGAACGCGTGCCCAGCAGATGGAGGGGATCGCGGAGCGAGCGCTCCTGCGTGCCGCGACGCGGGGCGCGGGTACGACGGAAGAGTGAACGCTGCCTCCCCTCAATGAGGAGTGAGGGGTAGGCCCGTCTCCCCCGTCGCGTGCGGGTCCATGCCCGCCACCTCGGCTGCCCACCTGCGAAAGGCTACCTGCTGCTCGGGCGTCAGGACCGCCTCGATCTCCTGGTGCACGGTGTCGAGCACCGCGCTGAGTTGCAGGTGGAGGTCTGCCCAGGCTCCTTGCAGAAAGACCTGGTGCTCGCGCATGACGCCGTTGATCGCCTGCACCTGATCCTCGTGGAGGTGCAGTTCCTTCTGCATGGCCTCCAACACCGCGCGGTGCTGCGCAGCCGCACCCACTGGGTGTGGCATCGGACGGTGGAAGTGGCGGTCGGCAGCGATGCCCAGTACCGCGCCCAGCACCAGGAGGGATACGGCACTCACCAGTGCCTTGCCTCGCATCATGGTAGAGTCTCCCTCGTCGTAGCCAGCAGCAGGAACACCTCCCCAGGGGGCTCGCTCGGCTGGGCGAGCAGTGCCCGCAAAAGCGGATCCTCTGGAATGAGCGAGAGCGTGAGCGACGGCGCGTCGTCCGGCTCTGCGCGGCTCCCGTCGCGGTCCTCGATGAAGAACATGCCCCCAAGCAGCGCCAGCACGGCAGTCGCCGCCAGCGGGAGCGACGACGTCGCGAGATCCGCCCACCAGGTCCTGAGCGGTGGGACACGTCCAGCCGCGCGCCGAGCGTCCAGCGCGTGCGTCACGCTGCGGGCCGCCAGCTCGCTCCAATAGCTCGGATCGTCTGGCAGACGCGACCCTGACCGTCGCACACCGTTGCTCACCGTGGCACCCTCCTCCGAAGATCGACCATCTGAGTCTGCAGCGCTGCGCGTGCGCGATGGATGTGAACCCGCACGGTCGCGGCGCTCACGCCCAGCATCTCAGCCACCTCGGCGCGGCCGAACCCCTCCAGCTCGGTCAACCTGAAGCACGCGCGCTGCATGGGGGAGAGCAGCTCCAGTGCCTGCTGCAGACGGTGGTCGACGTCGATGCGGTCCAGCGGGTCGGATTCTTGAGTCGCGAGCTGATCGTCCATGAGTGGGGTCCGGTCCCAGCGCGCATCCCAGGAGCTTGCGTTGCGTGCCGCGTTGCGCACGATGGTGAAGAACCAGGGCGCGAAGGGGCGAGACGGATCATAACGTTGAAGGCGTTGGTAGGCGCGGGTGAAGGCGTCTTGCACGACATCCTCGGCGTCCTCCCGGGTCTGGACGAACTCCCAGGCGGCCGCCAACGCCGGGCGCACGAGATGGCGCACGAGCGTCTCGAAGGCGGCGTCGTCCCCGTCTCTTGCTCGACGCGCCCAGCCGTCGACATCGGCTTCGCTCATCTGTGCAGCATGGGGGCTCCGGGCGCCGCCGGCCACGGCTCCTCCGCCCCCGTGGGTGGAGGAGCCGGGTCGACGACGACATCGGACGGACTAGTGGGAGCCATGTAGCGCTTTCAGGCGCTCGTGCAGGCCCCCGGCCTCCCTGCTGCTGACCCCCATCTGTGCATGATGCTCCTCCATGCGCGCATGAAGCCGCTCCGCGATGGCTTGACGAGCATCCTCGGGCAGGCTGTTCCACACGCCGTAGTGCTCCTGGTGGAGCGACTGCAGGGAGTCGTGGAGGTCAGCCAGGTAGCGGGCCTGCTCTTCGCCTTGCAGCGAGGCGGCGACCTCATGTCGTTCGGCCAGTTCCAGCAGCGACGTGTGCAGGCGTTCCATCTCCGCGTTGATTCGCGCCTGCAGCTCAGGCTCCAACCCGAGGCCCTCCGTGAGGCCGGCTGGCGTCCAGTCGGGGGCCGACGCGACGAGGGCCTCCATATCGAGTGCGGCCGGTTGTGAGTCCGCCTCCGAACACGCACTGGAGGCCAGCAGGGTCGCTGCAATCAGGGCGCTCTGGGCGATGCGCGTCATAGTCTCTCCTTTGTCTCCTGGACACGGTGGGCCGTCGTTCTGGAGTACCACCGAGGAGAGGTGGACGTTTACGGAGGTCTGCGGTCCCGTGATGGGGGCGGTGCCCCCTCCTGTAATGCCCGGTGTACCCATCCACGTACAGCTACGCGTACCGTTCCTCCTATCACACCCGACGGCTTGCGGTAGCGCCGGAGCAGGACGCCTATGCAACAGGCTGGGGACTCTCGGGCGGCGGGACCGGTGGCTCGAAAAAGGGGTCGCCGGGCGGCTGCGTTGCTGGCTCTGGTCGGTGCGCTGGTCGCGTGCAGTGATCCGGTGGCGACGTCGGCCAGCCAGACGTTCGATCCTGGTGAGTTTGTGGCGTCGGATGGGACATCGCTCCGGTACCGACTGCATGTGCCCGAGCGCGTGGGGTCCGCGCTGCTTCCGCTCATCGTCTTCCTGCACGGCAGTGGGGGTGCAGGAACGGACAACCAGGCACAGATCTCAGGTGGGAACACCTACGGCACCGAGGCGTGGACCACTCCCGCCGTCGAGGGCACTACTCCCGTCTTCGTGGTGGCGCCGCAGATCCCTGCTGGGAGCCGCTGGGATGCCTTCGGCTCGGACGACATCTCCCGTTTCGAACGTGGCGTGTTGGAGCTGGTCGACGCGTTGGAGGCGGCTCGGCCCATCGATCCGGATCGCATCTACCTGGTGGGACAGTCCATCGGTGGCATGGGTGTCTGGGACCTGATCAGCAAACGCGCGGAACGATTCGCAGCCGCGGTGCCCGTTTGCGGGGCCGGGGAGCCATCACGGGCCGCGGCCGCCCGCTCCGTTCCGGTTTGGGCATTTCATGGAGAACTCGACGCGACCGTACCGGTAGCGGGTTCTCGTGACATGATCGCTGCCCTGCGTGCCATCGGTGCCGATCCTCGCTACACAGAGTACTCAGACGGCGGTCACGACGTCTGGACGCGTGCCTTTCGCGATCCAGAGCTGATCCCCTGGGTGTTGGCTCAGCGCAGGCGATCTCCGTAGCGCGAGGCTCCGCCGGGGCATGCCCGTTGGCGGCCCTCCCCAGGGCCGCCTCCGCACAGCAGGAGGAAAGTGCGCAAAGCAGGAAAAGCCGGCCGCGAGATCCGCGAGTAGGTTGTCTCCATGAAGCCCACCACGAGATCGTACTACCGGGACGCCGTTAGAGACGCGGTCCGCACCATCGTCGCGAGCCTGGACTCAGCGCTGGACCTGGACGGCCTGGCGCGTGGAGCGGCGACCTCCGAGTTCCATTTCCACCGGGTCTTCCGCGGGATGATCGGCGAGACACCGTTGGAGTTGCATCGTCGGCTCCGTCTCGAGCGAGCTGCCCGGGCCTTGGCGTTCACCGATCACACGGTGTCTCGGATCGCCGCGGACGCTGGCTACGAAACGCATGCTGCCTTCACTCGCGCGTTCGGTGCCGCGTTCGGCATGGCGCCCGTGACGTTCAGGGCGGAGGCACGCTGTGGGGATCACCCTTCGTGGGTGCCACGGTGCCTGCTGACCGCGCGGAGCGGCGTCCACTACACCGACCAGGGGGTCGCGTGGGAGGACCTGTACACCACTGACGAGGGACAGAACATGGACGTGACCGTTCGCACACTCGAGCCACTGCGCGTCGCCTACACACCCCACCGCGGCTCCTACCACACCATCTCGGATGCCTTCGCACGACTGGGAGGGATCGCCGGCCAGGCGGGCCTGATCGGCCCCGGCTCGAAGATGTTGGCCGTGTTCCACGATGATCCGGAGATCACTCCAGAGCCCGAGCTCCGCTCCGAGGCGGCGATCTCCGTCGGGGACACCGCGCTGATCCCCTCAGGTCTGGAGGAGCGCGTCCTGCCCGGCGGCCCACACGCCGTCACGATGCACATCGGCCCCTATTCGACGTTGGGCGACACCTGGTCTCGTCTGATGGGGCAATGGCTGCCGGCCAGCGGTCACCGCCTGGCCGAGGGCGTCTCGTACGAGGTGTACTTGAACATGCCGGGCCAGGTCCCCGAGCAGGACCTCCGCACCGAGCTGCACATCCCACTCGAGGCGGCGACGGACGACTAGACCGTCGGCTGGCGACGGTCGAGAAGGGCGGTGGAGGGCGGCCAAGGGGGCCGCCCTCCTTCACCGCCCCAGCTCCCTGAGCTTCTTCTGCACGCGCTCACTGTCCGGACTTCGCGCCAACGCGTGCTCGTAGTGCTGGCGCGCCGCGTCCGTCTGGCCTTGCGCAGCGAGCAGATCAGCCAACCCTTCATGGGCGGGAGAGCTCTGTGGGTAGAGTTGCACGCGCATGCGTCCGAACTCCAGGGCGTTGGCCGTATCCTGAGCGACCGCCACCTGGGCCAGGAGCGCGAACATGCGCTCGGAGGGTTGGAAGTTCTGGCCCAAGCGCGCTGACACGTTCCGGAAGTGCTCCGTCAACAGCGTCGGCTGCGCCAGAACGCGCTGGAGGGGCACCTTGTAGCCATCGAAGATGAAGCGCAGCGCATCATACTCCGAGATCAGTGGCACCGACCCGTGGTCGTCTTCCTTGTAGTAGTGGAAGGCGTAGCGCAGCCCACTCTCGTTGTAGGTACTCAGCACGGCATCGAACTGGGTGATGGCGGAGAAGTGGGGATTGGTGATGGAGTCGTCCGGCTGAATGGTATTGGCCTGCGCTACGTAGAGCGCCTTTCCGTCCAGCCGTGCGGTGCTGAAGTACGCTTTGGCCTGGTGGAGCAGCGTGCTGTTGTCCCACCACAGACTCGGGTCGATGGCCACATAGGCGTTGAACGTCTCGGGAATCGAGTACAGCGCATTGATGGCCGTGATGCCTCCCAACGAATGCCCCACGAACACGCGGTACGGCAGCGTGCGGTAGCGCGAGTCGATGTGGGGGATCAGCTCGTCCTTCAGGAAGCGGAAGAACGCGTCGTTCCCACCACTGGTCTCGAAGCCGGGTGCGGGAGTGCCGTCGAAGCCCAGGGTGGTGTGCGTGGGTGTCAGGTCCCGTGTGCGGTCGGTATTCGGGATCGCCACCACGATCATCTCGGGGATCACGAACGTGCCGTTCACGCCGGTGCCCAGGATCTGGATGAGGCCACTGACCGAGTGGAAGTGGGCATTTCCGTCCAGCAGATACAGGACAGGATACTGTTGGGGCGTGAGCTCCGCGTCGCCGTAAGAGGGCGGGGTGTAGACCAGGAAAGGCCGTTGTTCCTCCAGGGAGGCGGACCAGATCGAGTCCACGGTGCCAATCTGGACGGCCTCCTGATAGCGCCCTTGACCCAGCAGCGGCGTAGGGAGGAGAAGCAGGGCCAGCAGGGTCAGCGCACGCATCGGATACCTCCGCCTGGACATGAGCGAAGCTGGCAACATGCCGTCGCTGGGGCTTCCCACGCCAGCGAGGGGACTCCCGCGCCGGTCGGGGGGTACACTTCCGGACGACGTCATCGATTCGGACCCTGTTGGAGGGGCAGAGTGAAGGCCTTGTGCGCTGCGGTGGCGTGGGTCCTGGTCTGCGGTGCTCCGGTGCTGGGTCAATCCGCCTCCGTTGAGGCGTCGGCGCCCGTGCTCCTCTCCATCGGCGAGTCCTTCACCGTCGAATCACGCGCGTTGGGCGAGACCCGCAGGATCAACGTGTACGCGCCGCCCGCCTGGGACGAAGAGCCGGGCGCAGCGCGGCCGGTCCTCTACATGCCCGATGGCGGGATTGCGGAGGACTTCCTGCACATTGCCGGTCTCCTGCAGGTGTCGGTGGGCAACGGCACCATGCGACCCTTCTTGCTGGTGGGGATCGAGAACACGCAGCGCCGCCGTGACCTGACGGGCCCGACCGACGATCCTCAGGACCGCACGATCGCGCCCACGGTGGGGGGTTCGGCGGCCTTCCGAGCGTTCCTGCGCGAGGAACTGCTCCCCCTCATCGACGCGCGCTATCCCACCACGGGCGAGACCGCCATCATGGGGGAGTCGTTGGCGGGCCTGTTCGTGGTCGAGACCCTCGCGCTCGAGCCCGAGCTTTTCGACACCTACATCGCGTTCGACCCCAGCGTGTGGTGGAACCGAGAGCACCTGGTTGAGGCGGCTCCCAAGTGGATCGCAGGTGCGGGCGTCGCTCACGCCGTCTACCTCGCGTGCAGCTCGGAGCCCGAGCTGGCGCGACTGACGCGAGCGTTGGCTGAACTCCTGCGTCGCGACGCACCGGCAGGTCTGAAGTGGCATTTCAGGGACATGCCCGAGGAGACGCACGCCACGATCTACCATCCCGCCGCGCTGCACGCACTCCGGTGGTTGTTCAAGCCGGAGGCTGCCGAAGGCCGATGAGCGGACGGCGACTCCTCGCACTGTGCCTGCTGTCTGCGGCCTGCGCGAGCGGCACCACTGCTCCTCCGGAAGCGGCCAACTGTGCCTGGCGTGTCTGCCTGGAGCGCCTGCGGACGCCTCGCGCAGTGCAGTACCGGGTCGTAAACCGCGAGCCCGTCCCCGCCACCGTGCGACTGTCCTTCAGTCGTCTCGAGAATCTGCGTCCGCGCTCGGAGTTGCCGGTGGAAGTCGTGGTTCCTCCCCACGCAGAGGCGGCCGCCGTCACGATGGACGAAGTCATGCGGGACCGGAGCGTGAGTGCGCGACCCGTCCTGCAGGTTGATCTGGGATCAGCGCTGACGAAGCCCGACGCGGAGTATCTGTACGCTCTGCCGTTCGGCGGGCAGCAGCCGCGACGGCTGGCGCAAAGCTACGGAGGACGGGACAGCCACTTCGGAAGCATGCACTACGCGTTGGACTTCGCCATGCCGGTGGGCACGCCCATCCTCGCTGCTCGGGCCGGGGAGGTCGTCCACGTGCAGGACGGCTTCAGGGAGGGCGGACTGGACCCCGAGCTGTTGGACAAGGCCAACGTGGTGGTGGTTGGTCATTCCGACGGCACCATGGCGACCTACGGCCACCTGAGGGCGGGCATCATGGTCCGGGTCGGCCAGCGGGTGGAGGTCGGCCAGCTGCTCGGGTGCAGCGGCGCCAGCGGCTTGGCCGGTCAACCTCACTTGCACTTCCATGTCGGGCAGACGTTGGTGAGCGACCCGGGGAGGACCGTGCGGGTCGCCGTCAGCGCGGACGGACGGACGCCGCTGGAACTGGCGTTGGGAGTGGCCTATCCGCCGCAGCACAACCCGGACGGATGCGACCTGATGAGGAACGATTCCCGATGAGAAAGAATCTGTGGTGTCGCTCGCTCGCGGTGGTCGGATTGGGAACCCTGAGCTGGAGCTCGGCGTGCAAGTCAGATCCGACTGCACCGGCTGACGATCCCGCCGCCTCTCCCCCTTCGCTGCTCTCGGTGGGCAGCCCCGGGAAGGACGAGGATCCGAGCGTGCTGCTTCTGCCCAGCGGCCGGGTGCTGGTCGCCTGGTTCTCCGATCGAGCCGGCAGCGGCGACATCTACGTTGCAGGGACGGACGATCGGCAGTCGTTCACCGCTCCGGTCCAGGTCACGGACAACCCTTTCGGGAACTTCTATCCCAACCTCTTTCTCGACAGCAAGGGAACCATCCACCTGGTGTGGTTCGAGTGGGTGCAGCTGAGTGTAGGACAGATCCGGCACAGTACGTCGCTCGACGGCACGACCTGGACACCAGAAGAGGCGGTCACGACGCTGTTCCTGGTCGACGACTGGGTGCCGACGATCACCGAGAGCGCGGACGGCACGCTACTGGTCTACTTCGTGGAGTCCAAGCGGGAGTTCCCCTCCACGATCAATCGGATCTACGTCGCTGCCAAGCCACCCAGCGCATCGGAATGGGAAACGGCTGTCCCGGTGCCGGGCGTAAATACGCCACAGCAACACAACCACCTGCCCTTCGCGTCCAGAATCGGCGGTGACGTTGCGCTGGTGTGGGTGCGTCACGATACCGCGAACGCGGTACCCTGGTCGCCTCCCATCCCCAAATCGGATCTCTTCTTCGCCACCTCGCCCGATGGACGGAGCTTCGGCAACGCGCAGCAGGTGACGCGGGAGAATGGAGTGGTCGCCAACTTGTTTCCGGCGATCTATACCCGCCACGACGGGAGCCAGTGGATCCTGTGGCTTCAGGCGGGCGCCAAGCCGACCAAGGTGCTCGAGTTGCCAGTCGCGGGTCTGGGGCAGTATCCCAGCGCCGTGGTGGAGGCGTCGTGGCTCCCCGATGGATACTCGCACCGCGTCACGAGGACGGCCGAGCCAGGTCAGTATCTCGGAGCTTGGGTGCAAGGTCCGGAGGGGAGTCAAGAGATCTACTGGCGCACGGTGACCAGATAGTGCCAGCGTGCTCGGGGGAGCATGTGCCCTCGCAGCGCCACTCCGAGACTGAGTTGCGGCTAGTCTGCGTCCATCCCACCTTTGGTGCAGGGCCGTGAGTCGTCCAGACCAGCCCAGAGTAGCCTGACGTCTTCGTCGTCGACCCTCAAGAGCGGGTGTGAGGTCAGCCTTGTCCTACCGGAGCCGGAGCCCCGCCCTGGCGCTACTGCTGTTGGCGACAGCCTGCCAGCCTGCGTCTGACCACAAGGGCTTAGACGGCTGCTATGATGTCGTGCTCGGGCCCTGGCGAGTTGAGCCGCTGCAGGAAGGCATGATTCCGTCCCGCTGGATGCCGAGTGACAGCGACCCCGGCGGCCTGTCCGCCCTCCCCTCGCGCCTCCACTTCGCGTGGAGGGTGGGCGAGCGCGATGCGGCGCCGAAGCTCGAAGTCGCCGTCCCGGACAACGTCCTTCCTGTGAGGCATCGGATCAGTGCATCCGTGACGCTGACCGGCACCCTCGACCTGATGCTGACGACGGGATACGCAGGCACGTCGACATCTCTGACCCCTGACGGCGACGCTTGGGTCGGCACGCTCCGGACGTTCAGCGACCTCATGGGCATCCAGGACCACGAGCGGGACGTCCGCCTGACTCCGGCGGACTGCGCCACGGAGCCTCGCGAGCCCAGCACGCTTCTGCGACCGCTCCCGACCGAGCTGCAGCTGGTCGATGGTCCGACCATCGCGTTGGGAGAGCCGCTACCCGCCGGCCTGGAGCGCTACCCGAGGGTGGGCTCCGTTCCCGGAATAAGAGCGCGCACGGCCGGTGTCTTCGCAGGGGCCGATTCGGTGCTGGTGTTGGACTTCGGCGGTCCGGTGCGAACCATCGTGCTCAGGATTCCGCCCGCGGTGGGCTGGGAGCCGCTGATTGACCGAGTCGAGGCCGAGTGGGGAGCACCCGACGAACGGTCGGATCGGCACGCGACCTGGACGTCGCGTCTCACAATGCTGACGCTTACCCGCAGGGATGCGGGATGGAGCGAGGTAACACTTCAGGACCTACGCACTGAGCCCTGGTAGCGGCCACCCTACGCAGAAGGGCGGGCCCCCTACGGAGCCCGCCCTCGCAACAGATCACGACTGACCCGGCCCGCCGGTCGGAGCAGTCGGGTCAGGCCATCCGCGTCAGTTCAATCCGAGCGCCGCCGGGACGTTGATGCGACCCTTCCCGTAGAAGGGGTCTGTGCCGCGCTGACCAAGATCGTCCGCGGTGGCCTGTATCCGGCCCCGGATTCGGCCGGGGTTCGCCCCGTAGTCCTCGACCAGTAGCGCGGCGAGGCCGGCGACATGGGGGGTGGCCATGGAAGTTCCGGAGATTCCGAGAATGAACACCCCGGTCCGGCATACGGGGACGACCAGGCTGAAGGTCGAACACGCGGCCCACACCGACGCTCCAGTGTTTCCGCCCGGCGCGGCGACGCTGATGGCCGACCGACCGAAGTTCGTGTAGACCGCGGGCGTGTCCGCATCCGGCCAGGGGCCCGTGGTTCCGCCCGACGTGGGTCCGGTGGCGGAGACGCAGATGACGTTGACGTCACAGTACGAGGTGAACGTGTTGCCGTTGTGGTCGAGATCGAGCGCGGAGTTTCCGGCTGCCACGACCATGGTCACCCCACGCGAGCGGGCGTAGTTGAAGACCTGGTTGATGAATCCCACGAAGCGCCCGTTGCCCGCCTTGGTGAAGCCGCCTCCCAGGCTCATGTTGGCCACCTGAGCGCCGTTGTCGGCCGCGTGCAGCACGCCGGCGATGACCGACGAGAAGGGGCAACTGCCGTTCACGTTGCAGACCTTCACGGAGATCAGCGTCGTTCCGCTGGTGACTCCGGCGGCCGCGAGCGCGTTCGACGCGACGGTGGCCGCCACGTGCGTCCCGTGGTAGCGAAGGTCGATCCAGTAGGGTGCGCCGGGGAAGAACGCATCCACGAGTGCGTCGTCCGACGGGACGTAGGAGAAGGAACGGGACGCGTCCACGCGGCCGGCCAGATCCGGATGGACGGGATCGACGCCCGAATCCAGGATCGCGACGGTCACTGCCGAGCTGCCCAGACGTCCGGCGGCCCAGGCCACGTTCGCCCCGATCGCCGGCAGGTTCCACTGTCTGGAATAGCGGGACGCCGTCGTCGGATCCGACGGAGACGCCACGATCGCTCCAGCGTCCTCGGCGCTTCCCAGCTGGTCGTCCATCTGGAACGACTCATCCGCCTGTACGTCCCCGATCCCCTTGGTGCCCGCGAGGGCGGTGGCGCCGGCCGCGTCCAGGCCGGAGACGATGGCGATGCCGATCGGATGGCTGAACTCGACCGTGCCTCCCAGGTCGGCCACGGTCTGAGCGAAGTTGGCGGGGCCCTGGCCCTTGAACATCACCAGGTGCCGACCTGTGGCCGGATCACCCGACATGTCGAACGCGCCGACCAGGGGAACATCGACATCCGCAACAGCGGGGCCCGCCAGATCGGTCTCAGAGCATGCAGCAGCGAACAGCAACAGCGCCGCGCCGGATAGCGTCCGGGCAGCGTGACGACGGGGTGAAACCGACATGGCACCTCCAAGCAAGCAGCGCTCCGAGCCCCGCGCGGACGTTCGTCCGGCGGTGAGAGAGCGGTCACTGTGCGGGAACCCGCTCACTGTATGGCGCCGTCAGGCGCCAGGCCAGCCCCGCCGCTTGGTTCCTGGTTGCTCCCGCCGGCAGAGGACTCCACTCTGGTCGGGGTAGGCCTCCTGCGGCCTGCCACACACCTCCTGCGAGGGTTCGCCCGTGTCCGTTCCCGCGGCTTCCGCTCTGTCTCGATCCACCCCGGCTGCCCCCGGGGCCGAACTCCGCGCTGGGCGGTTCCCACGTCGTGCTGCCTTGTTTGCATGTGCGGCCCTGAGCCTGGCGGCCGCCCCACTCCAGGCACAGATCCCTACCCCAGCGGACATCATCGGCTTCGCGCCCGGGGAGGACTACAAGCTGGCGGCTTACGGGCCGATCGTGCGGTACTTCGAGGCGTTGGCCGCGGCGAGCGACCGGATGGTGCTCGAGAAGATCGGCGAGAGCACCCGCGGGGAACCGCTCTATCTGGCTGCCATCTCCACACCCGAGAACCTGGCGCGGCTGGACCGCTACAAGGAGATCACGCGCGCCCTCGCCTACGCACGCCCTCCCGTGCGGGGCTACGGCCCCATCCTCTCCGAGGACAGTGCCCGTGCGTTCGCCAAGGAGGGCAAGGCCATCGTGTGGATCGACGGTGGGCTGCATGCCACGGAGGTGGCACACGGGCAGGTGATGCCAGAGATGGCCTACTGGTTCGTGACGGACGAGTCGGAGGAGACGCGGCGCATCCGCGAGAACACGATCCTGCTCCTGATGGCCAACATGAACCCGGACGGCCTCAACACCGTGGCCGGGTGGTACATGTCACAGGTCGGCGGGCCGTACGAGACCGCGCCCGTGCCCGAGCTCTACCACCACTACATCGGGCATGACAACAATCGCGATTGGTACATGCTCACCCAGGTGGAAACGCAGGCCGTCACGCGCGCGCTCTACCACGAATGGTTTCCGCAGATCGTGTACAACCAGCACCAGAGCGGGCCGTTTCCCGCGCGCATCTGGATGCCGCCGTTCGAGAATCCGGTGAGCCCGCACCTCGACCCATTGCTGGTGAGCTCGCTCAACCAGATGGGCCACTCCATGCGCAAGCGCTTCGACGTGGAGGGGAAGCCCGGAGTGATCAGTGATGTGGTCTACGACCTTTGGTGGAACGGGTCCATGCGGGGTGGCCCGGATTACCACAACATGTTGGGCTTCCTCACGGAGACGGCGCTGTACCGCTACGCGACACCCGGCTGCTACGAGGACATCCCGGACGCCTTCAATGATCGTGCCGGCAACCTCCCTGCCAAGACGCCGTCGACCAACTACAACAACCCCTGGCTGGGTGGCTGCTGGCATATCCGGGACGCCATGGACTACATGATGACGGCGGCCAAAGCGGTAGCCGACATGGGTGCGCGGCTCAAGGAAGACTATCTCTTCAATCAGTACTGGATGGGGCGTCGTCAGATCGAGCGCGGCCGCCGCGCGGAGGGCGGTCCCTTCGCCTACGTGTTGGACCCGCGCGCGTCCCATGACCCGAGCGCCGTCTACGAGTTCATGGACTTGATGCGCCAGTCCGGCATCGAGTTCGTGCGGTCCCACAGCGCCTTCGCCGCGGGGGGTCGGCAGTTTCCGGCTGGGAGCTTCGTGATCCCGCCCCAGGCGTTCCGGCCCTATGTCGTGGATTTGATGGAGCCCAAGACCTACCCCGACCGACGCATGTATCCGGGCGGACCACCGGAGCCGCCCTACGACATGACGGGCTATGAGTTGCGCTTCTCCATGGGGCTCGAGGTGGCGAGCATCGACACCCCGTTCGACATGCCGGCGGGGAATTGGGCAGAGGTCGGAAGCGCCGCGTGGGGTGTCACCGCCGCCGTGAAGCAGGGCTACGTGGTGCCGGCCACCAACAACTGGCTCTACCGCGCGCTCGGTCCGTATCTGCGCGGGGGAGGCACCGTCTTCCGCTTCACGGGCGCCTGGAATCCGCCCGACGTGGCCGGGTCGGCGACCAACCCCGTAGCGGTTCCCGGTTCCTACTGGCTTCCGGGTCTTCCGGACGCAGAGGCCACCCGTCTGGTCGAGCTGGGCCTGGCTCCCGTGCCCGTATCGGCCATCCCACCCACGAATGTGATGAAGCGGGCCCGCGCTCCACGCGTGGCCGTCTACCGCTCCTGGCAGGCCCCCATGCCAGAGGGGTGGACGCGCTGGGTGCTGGACCAGTATGGGTTCGAGTGGACCAACGTATGGGACGCGGACGTGAAGGCCGGCGCGCTCTCCGACTTCGACGTGCTGATCGTGCCCGACCAGAGTGAGCGCGGCATCCACGACGGTCACGAGCCCGGCAGCATGCCCGACCAGTACGTGGGCGGCCTCGGTGAAGAGGGCACGGAGGCGGTACGTCGCTTCGTGCGCGACGGCGGCCGGCTGGTGGCCTTCGACGCCGCGGTGGACTACGCGATCCGCACGTTCGACCTTCCGTTCAGGAACGTGGTGCGCGGCGTGGCGTCACAGGACTTCTTCATCCCCGGCTCCATCATCCAGTTGCAGGTCGACCCCTCGCATCCGCTGGCCTGGGGCGTGGCTCCCGATGCAGTCACCCTGTTCGCAGGGAGTCAGGTGCTCGAGCGCGTCGGTGGAGCGGGTGGCGCCTCCACGCCGGTCTGCTATGCCGATGCGGACTATCTGGTGAGTGGGTGGACCTTGGGCGGGGAGACCTATCTGGCTGGGCGGACCGCGGCTGCCCAGGTTGCGGTGGGCGAAGGCGACGTCGTGCTGTTCGCCTTCACCCCGCACTTCCGGGGTCAGCCGCGCAATACCTTCAAGTTGTTGTTCAATGCGCTGATGGGGGCGAGCACGGAGGGGCTGCCGAGGGGCGAGGGACTGCGGTGCCGGTAGAGTAGAGTGGGAGGGGTTTGGCCGGACGACTGTCCGGAATGAGGGGCGAGTTGCGCTGACGCGTGGTGAGCCTCTGGAGCGTGCGCTCCGGGGTCGGGGGTCCTTTGCCGAGTCCGCGACGCGGACGGGAGCAGCGCTCGATGAGCACGGCGCGCGGGTCCAGGGTCGTGGTTCACGCAAGGTCCGTGATCGTACGTTGGGTGGCCGCCAGCCTACTGGCCTGTGCGGCGCTACCGGTGCTGGTGCGGCGGGCGGCGGCGCAGGAGGTCGGTTCCGACCGACAGGCGCTGGGGATCGTCGACTTCCCTGTACGCTGTGCAGCGGAGGTCCAGCCGGACTTCAACCGGGCGGTCGCACTCCTTCACCACATGACCTACCCGACCGCACGGCAGGCCTTCCAAAGCGTCGCCGCCCGGGATCCGAGCTGCGCCATGGCATACTGGGGCGTCGCCATGACGCTCTTCCAGCCGTTGTGGCCCACGCGACCTGACTCGGCGGCGCTCCGTCAGGGATGGGAAGCGGTGGAGCGCGCCCGGACGCTCCGCCCGCCCACACGGCGTGAAGCTCTGTACGTCGAAGCAACCGCCGCCTTCTTCCTCGACCCGGCCTCCTCGGACTACTGGCTGCGAATCCGGCGCTGGGCCGGCGCCCAGGCGACCGTCCATGACTCCTTCCCCGACGATGCGGAGGCGGTCGCCTTCCACGCACTGGCGCTGCTGGCCAACGCACCCGTTGGCGGGCTCCCGCGCGAAGACTCGGATCGCATTGCCGCGATGTTGGTCGACGTCTACGACGCCAATCCCGAGCATCCGGGGGCGATGCACTACCTCGTCCATACCAACGACGCCGTGGGTCGGGAGCGCGAGGAGCTCGATGTCACGGAGAAGTATGAGTCCGTCGCACCCCGCAATCCTCATGCGCTCCACATGCCGACGCACATCTACACCCGCATCGGCGACTGGAACCATGTGATCCAGGGAAACCTGGCTGCCGCCACGGCCGCGCTGGAGACTCCCGCCGGGCCGAGCGGAGATCTCGTGTGGGACGAGTTTCCGCACGCGCTCGAGTACCTCGTCTACGCGCACTTGCAGAAGGGCGAGGACCAGGAGGCGGCGCTCGAATTCGAGCGTCTTCGCGAGACCCCTTCCATCGAGCCGACGTTCAAGACCGCGTTCCACATGGCGTCCATTCCAGCCCGCTACGCCCTGGAGCGCCGCGCCTGGTCCGAGGCCGCGATGCTGGAGCCACGCACTCCGGGCTGGCTGGACTGGAACCGCTTCGCATGGCCTGAGGCCATCACCTGGTACGCCCGCGGGCTGGGTGCTGCGCACCTGGGGGACGCGGCCACCGCGGACGCGGCCCTCGGCGCGCTGGGGGCGCTGGAAGCCAAGATGGATGCCGTGGGCGAGGACCTGTTCGCACGGAACATCCGCGTGCTGCGGCTGGAGTTGACGGGTTGGTCCAACCATGTGCGTTCGCGGAACGATTCCGCCGTGGCCCGGGTCCGCGAAGCGTTGGATCTGGAGGAGGCCACTCCCAAGCACGCGGTGACTCCGGCTCCGACGCTCCCTGCCGGCGAAGTGCTGGGCGATCTGCTCATGGAGCTCGCCCAACCCGCCGACGCGTTGGACGCGTATCGACGCGCGTTGGCCCGCTATCCGAATCGCTTCAACGGGCTGCTGGGTGCTGCACGGGCAGCGCGCGCGGCGGGGAACGAGGCCGTGGCCCGCGCGTACTACACCGAGCTCCTGGAGCTGGCGTCCGATGGGACGAGGGCCGAGTCGTTGCGCGAGGCTCGCGAGTACGTCGAGCGGGAAGCCGTCCGGTAGCTCCCGCCGAACCGCGGGTGCGGTCGCCGGACTCCAGCACAAGCGGTCGCATTCGTACGGAGGTTCCGATGCAGCGCATCCCGATGGTCCTGAGTGTCTCCGCCCTCCTTGCCGGTGCCGCGGTGCCGCTCAGCGCCCAGGCACACGACCACTCCGCTCATTCGCCGTACGCGGGGATGGAGAGTCGGGCCATCAAGGCGCTGTCCCCCGAGGAGATCGCCGGCCTCCGCGCGGGCGAAGGACTCGGCATGGCCCTGGCCGCCGAGCTCAACGGCCTCCCCGGTCCCAAGCACGTGCTCGAGTTGGCCGAGTCGCTTTCCTTGACGGCCGAGCAGACGGCCGGGGTGCAGGAAATCGCGGCCGAGATGCAAGCCGCCGCCCAGGAGTTGGGCGGACAGATCATCCAGGCGGAGGAGCATCTGGACCGGTTGTTCGCCAGTGGCGACGCCGCCGAGGCGGATGTCTCCCGCATGACCCAGCATATCGGCGCGATGCGGGGCCAGCTCCGCGCCGTCCACCTGAACGCGCACCTGGCCGTCTCGAGGCTACTGACTGCCGAGCAGGTGGCGGCGTATCAGCAGCAGCGGGGGTATGCGGGCTCCCTCTAGCTCACCGGCCGCGGCAGATAGATCAAGGGCAGCCCCGCCCGCTGCAGCACCTGGTTGAAGGCCGGAATGTCCTCGTTCAGGATGACCTGCAACTCGCGCTCGATCTCACTCCAGGTGGCGAGGTAGTCACGGGAGACGTCCCGCACGCCCTGCGTGAGCGGGATGTTGGCGCCTCCAATCCGGTCCAGCAGATCCTTGTACTTCATCAGCAGGCGCGCCTCGTGCTGATAGGCGTTCTGGAAGGTCTTGAGTTCCTTCTGCAGGATCTTGGCGGTCCAATCGTCCGCCTTCTGGTCGAGACTACGAGCGCCCTCCGTCACGTCGCTGGCCGTAGAGACCTCCAGCACGAAGTCGAGCTGCTCCTGCACGCGCCGGAGCTGGGCGACACCGTCCGCCATCTCGGTGGCGGCGCCGAGGAGGGACGCGGAAATGCGGTCCAACTCCGCGTACTCCGCCATGGGGTCGGCCGAGATGCCTTCCAGGCGTGGGTCGATGCGAATCTCGAAGTCCTGTGTCTGCGTGCGGTCGCCCACGGCGAGCCGCACCTGATAGGATCCGGGCATGGCCGGGTAGGCGCTGAGGCCAGGTGAGGTCGCGGTGATCTCTACCAGACAGGCGAAGCGCCCCACCTGCATGTCCCAGGTCCAGCGGTGGGCACCGGCTTCGCGCTGGAATTGGCGGCGCATGGGCGACGCCGGACACTCGTCCGCGGGACCCTCGGTCGACTCGGCGTAGATCACCCGACCACTCCGGTCCAGGATCTCCATGCGCATAGGCACGCTGTCCGGGACGGCTTCGCTCAGCACGTAGTGCACCTGCAGCCCCTCGGGCGGATTCTCGCCGAGGCCCCCTTCCGCGTAGTAGCCGCGCACGATGCTGCGGTAGGGATCGCGCGGCCGGTACAGGTACACGTCGGCGTTGGCCACGGCGTCCGAGATCTGATGGAGCGGCGTCAGATCGTCGAGAATCCAGAGCGAGCGCCCCTGTGTGGACACCACCAGATCCTGCTGGCGGATGCGCATGTCCGTGATCGGGACCTCTGGCAGGTTCAGGTCGAGGGGCTGCCAGACGCCGCCGTCATCGAAAGAGACGAACAGACCGGTCTCGGTGCCCGCGTAGAGCAGTCCTCGCCGATCCGGGTCCTCACGTACGGAGCGGGCAAACGTATTGCCGGGGATCCCGTTCACGATCTTCCGCCACGACGCCCCGTAGTCGTTGGTCTTGTAGATGTACGGAGTGAAGTCGTTCATCTTGTAGCCCGCGGCCGCGAAGTAGGCGGTGGCGGGATCGTGCGGTGAGGGCTCGACCACGTTGATGATGCTCTCGGGCAGGTCGGGTGGCGTGACGTTGGTCCAGGTCCGACCACCGTCTCGGGTCACGTGCACCAGCCCATCGTCCGAACCCACCCAGATCACGCCTTCCTGGAGCGGGGATTCCTCGATGTTGAAGACGTCGTTGTAGCTCTCCGCCGTGATCTGCTCGTTGGAGATGGGGTAGCCGCCCGGGCCCTGATGATCCTTGTCGTTGCGGGTCAGATCCTCGCTCAACACCTCCCAGGTGGTGCCGCGGTCGCTCGACTTCATCACGTACTGGGAGCCGTAGTAGATCACGTTCGGGTCGTGCGGCGAGACCGTCACGGGCCCGTTCCAGTTGGCCCGGTACTTCAGGTTGCGGGGCTGCTCACCCGTGACCCGCTCCGGATAGGGCCGGATCATGCGGTAGTTGTGGGTCTCGCTGTCCCACTCGCCCAGGAAGCTGGCGAAGAACGTGGAGTACACGTAGCGCGGATTCTCGGGGTCCAGCCCGATGGTGGCGGACTCGCCGGAGCGTACGGTGGTCCAGTGGGACTCGCCGATCCCGTCCCCCAGCGTGCGGCTGTCGATCACGATGCCGCTCGCGTCCTGCTGTCCCGAGTACACGCGGTACGGATACTGATTGTCCGTCATCACGCGGTACATCTGCCCCGTAGGCTGGTTGAGCAGGGTGGACCAGGTCCGACCTCCGTTCAACGTCACCGACGCGCCGCCGTCGTTCCCGTTGATCATGATGTCGGAGTCGGTGGGGTTGATCCACAATGCGTGATGATCCACGTGGCTGTCGGGGATCCCGGTGTAGGTCTTGCCCCCGTCGATCGAGCGCATGGCGCTGCTGTTCAACACCCACACCTCGTCGGCGTCCTGAGGGTCGGCGATGATGTGCATGTAGTACCAGGCCCGCGCCCAGGTGCGCGGATCGTCACTCACCTGCCGGAAGTGCTCTCCTGCATCGTCGGAGCGGTACACGCCACCCTGGCCGTCCTTGGCCTCGATGGCCAGGTAGACGACGTCCCCGTTCGCAGGAGAGACGGACACACCCATCTTGCCCTTGAGGTCGGGCAGTCCGGCGGTGATCTCCTTCCACGTGGCCCCGCCATCCGTGGTCTTGTAGACCCGGCTGCCGGGGCCGCCACTCTTGACCACCCAGGGGCGCCGCCGGAAATCCCAGGACGTCGCGAAGAGAATCAGCGGGTTGTGGGCATCCATGGCCAGGTCGGCGATGCCGGAGTCTTCGTTCACGAAGAGGATGCGTTCCCAGCTGTGTCCACCGTCCGTGGATTTGTAGACGCCGCGTTCGGGATTGGGCCCGTAGGGATTGCCCTGGGCGGCCAGGTAGAGCACGTCGGGATTGGTGGGATGGACGAGGATCCGCGGGATGTGGCGCGTGGCCTCGAGGCCGAGGTGGGTCCAGGTCCGTCCGGCGTCCAGCGACTTGTAGACGCCATCCCCGTGGGAGGTCTTCACACCGCGCACCGGACCCTCGCCGGTGCCGACGTACACCACATTGTGATCCGATGGCGCCACGGCGATGGAGCCGATGCCCGTGGTGGTGAAGTAGCCGTCCGAGATGTTCTGCCAGGTGGTGCCCGCGTCCGTGGTCTTCCAGACGCCCCCACCGGTGGCGCCCATATAGAACGTGAAGGTCTCCCCCGGTACTCCGGTGACCGTGGTGACCCGGCCGCCACGGAAGGGTCCGATGTTTCGGTAGCGCATGGACTGGAACAGGGCCGCATCCACCTGCGCCGCGGCATCGATGGGGGCGGCCAGCAGGGAGAGAGCGAGGGCGAGCGTGGGCATCCAGCGCAGGCGGGCAACAGTCACGGATCGAGCCTTCGGAAAGGGGCGGAACCAGGCCGAGGTCGGCGTCAGCCAGGGTAGGCTCCGGCAGGAGCCCGAACAAGGGAAGGGGCACGCCACCCCCGCGTGCTGCCGGATCCCGGACCATGCCTCCGTGTACGCTTGCTGCGTTGGTTGGCGGTGGCCTATGCTCCGCCCCACGAGCCGGCCGGCTGGTCGCCGTCTTCCCTCCGTCCCCGATTCGCCATGCGCACCTTCCGCACGATCCCGCTGGTTGCCCTCCTTCTCCTGGCGGCAGTGGGCCCGCTGCCCGCGGCGGGTCAGGCCCTGCCCGACTTCGACGCAGCGCGCGATGAGGCCGTGTCGCTCCTCCAGGACCTGGTCCGCATCAACACCACCAGCCCTCCGGGCAACGAGACCGAGGTGGCCGAATACGTCAAGGAGGTGCTCGCGCGCGAAGGGATCGACGGTCAGATCTTCGCCAAGGATCCCAAACGTGGGAACCTGGTAGCGCGCTTGCCCGGGAACGGCAGCAAGGAGCCGATCCTGATCCTCGCGCATTCCGACGTGGTGGGTGCAGAGCTGGAGTCGTGGACGGGCGACCCGTTCGCGGGAACCATCGAGGACGGGTACGTCTACGGCCGGGGCGCCAGCGACGACAAGGACATGGTCGCGGCTGCCTTGCAGGTCATGCTCATGGTCAAGCGCTCGGGCCGTGTGCTCGATCGGGACATCATCCTGCTCATCGAGGCGGGGGAGGAAGGCGCCACCGAGTTCGGCATCGACTACATGGTGGAGAACCACCTGGACAAGATCCGGGCGGAGTTCGCGCTGAACGAAGGCGGCACCATCCACCAGGCCGAGGACGGATCGGTCGACTACGTGGTGGTCGGCGCTACGGAGAAGGTGCCGTGGCGCCAGATCAAGCTGGTGGCCCGTGGGACGGCCGGGCACGGATCGCAGCCGCGTCTGGACAACCCCGTGGTGCACATCGCGGCGGCGGTGGCCAAGCTCGGTGACTTCCAGATGCCCATGCGCTTGAACGAGGTCACGCGGGAGTATTTCAAACGGCTGGCCGAGATCAGCCCGCCCGAGAAGGCCGAGCTCTATCGCAACATCGAGAACCCTGCCCGGCGCGCGCAGATCGAGGAGGAGTTCCGGCGGAGCGACATCGCGGCCAACTCCACGCTGCGCACGTCCATCTCACCCAACATCATCCAGGGCGGTTTCCGCTACAACGTGATCCCGAGTGACGCCGAGGCGACGTTGGACGTCCGCGCGCTGCCGGACGAGGACATGGACGCCTTCCTGGAGGAGTTGCGGCGTGTCATCGACGATCCGTTGGTCGAGGTGCTCCCGCCCGTGTCCTGGCGCCCCGCCGCACCCCCGTCCTCCCTGGGCACGGATCTGTTCCGGGCGCTGGAGGGCGCGCAGGGCCGGCTGTTCCCCGACGCGGTGACGCTCCCCACCATGGGGACCGGCGCCACCGACTCGGCGCAACTCCGGGCAGCGGGGATCCCGACCTACGGAATCGGAGCCATGGCCCGGGACGAGGATTCACGCGCCCACGGCAACGACGAGCGCGTATCCATCGAGGGGCTCGGCACGTTCGTCGAATACATCTACTGGACGGTGATGGAGGTCGCGGGCCGGCCCGCGAGTTGAGGCGATGACCACGCGACCTTCGATGTGCCTACGCCGTCTGGCCGCCGTGTGGGCGGCGCTCGCGTCCTTCCTGCCCCTCAGTGTGACCGCGCAGGAGAGCAGCGCCGACTACCAAGCTCCGTATCAACAGCAGGCGCTCGAGATCCTGCGCACCATCGTAGGAGTGCGCAGCGCCGAGGGGTTCGGCAGGGTCCCCGAGGTGGCGGAGTATCTGGCCGGGCAGTTCCGCGCCGGCGGTTTCCCGGCCGAGGACGTGCACGTGCTGCCGCTGACGCTACCGGGTGGAGAGGTGACCGCCAGCCTGGTGGTCCGCTACCGCGGGGACGGATCATCGGGCCAGAAGCCCATTCTGTTCCTGGCGCACATGGACGTGGTGGACGCGCTCCCCCAAGACTGGGAGCGGGACCCCTTCACGTTGGTGGAGGAGGACGGCTACCTGTTCGGACGTGGCATCCTGGACGACAAGTTCGGGGTGACCACCCTGACCACCACGTTTCTTCGCCTCAAGAGGGAAGGGTTCGTGCCTGGGCGCGACCTGATTCTGGCCTTCTCCGGTGACGAGGAGACGGGTATGCTCACCGCGCGAGCCCTCGTCACCACGCACCGGGACCTCACCGACGCGGAGTACGCCCTCAACGCCGATGGCGGGGGTGGAGTGCTCGGTGAGGACGGGGAGGCGGAGCGCTATCTGGTGCAAGCGTCCGAGAAGACGTACGCGACCTTCGAGCTCACGGTCACCAACCCGGGCGGTCACTCCTCCACGCCGCGCACGGACAACGCCATCTACGAGCTGGCGCACGTGCTGGAGAACATCGAAGCCTACCGCTTCCCCGTCATGTTGAACGACGTGACGCGGGGATACTTCGAGGCGGTCTCCCAGCTCACCGAGGGAGAGGTGGGCGAGGCGATGGCGCGACTGGTCCAGGACCCCGCTGACGAGTGGGCGGCGGATGTCCTGTGGCACCAGCCCGAACAGGTGGGCATCACCCGCACCACCTGCGTGGCCACCATGCTGAGGGCCGGGCATGCCGAGAACGCCCTTCCCCAGTCGGCGACCGCCACGGTGAACTGCCGCATCTTCCCGGGGGTCGACGTCGCCGAGGTGGGGGAGACGCTGGTGCGTGTGGGCGGCAATCCGGAGGTTCGCATCACGGTGCTCGACGATCCCCGCGCCAGCCCGTCTTCTCCACTGCGGAACGACGTGATGGACGCGGTGGGGCAGGCGGTGGAGGGCATCCGCCCGGGTACGCCCATCATCCCGCTGATGGCGCCCTATGCCACCGACGGCAAGGAGACGCGGGCGGCGGGCATCCCCACCTACGGCGTCATGGGCGTGTTCATCAAGGACAGCGACCAGTTCGCGCACGGCTTGAACGAGCGCGTTTCGGTGCGTTCGTTCTACGACGCGCTCGAGTACTGGCACGTCATGATGCGGACCTTGTCGGGGCGAGCCGCTTCCGACTGAAGACTGAAACCTTCCTCAGGACTCCCCGTTGGTCTCCGAGGGCAGGAGCGCTCGCAGCCGTGAGGCGTCCTCCTCCAACCCGAGATCGGACAGCACGAGCACCAGAGGTTCGACGAGGTTGACGAAATCCGGGCTCAGCGTGGAGTCCGCCTCGGCCCACTGGCGCTCGACGTAGGCCATGTAGCGGTCGAGGTAGGGACGCCCGATGTCGGCTTGTCCAGAGACGATGTGTTTCGCAGCCAGAGCCGCCTCGGTCGATGTCGTCCAGTCGTGCTGTGAGCCCAGCAGGTCCCGGAAGATGACGACGGCACGGCGCAGGGGTGCTTCGGCGTCATCGAGGTGGCCAACGCGGAGCAGCAGACGCCCCAGACCCGCGTAGGCCGAGCCCACTCGCCAGTGGCCCTCCGGCCACTGGGCCTCGGAGGCACGCACGCTCTCTTCCAGCACCGTGAAGGCGCCATCGACATCACCGGCGAGGTGCAGCGCGCCCGCGAGGTTCGCTGCCAAGGTCAGGGAGCTGGGGTGTCCGCGGCCATGCACGTCGGCATAGGCGGCGAGCGCCTCTCGGTAGAGCTCCGCAGCGCCCCGGTAGTCGTTCCGCGTGCGCTTGAGGAATGCCAGGTTGTTGAGATGGAGGGCCAGCTCTGTGTCTCGACCCACCAAAGCCTGGTAGCGGGGGATGCCCTCTTCGTAGAGGCGCTCTGCGTCCTCCAGCCGACCCTGGGCCCTGCGAATCGGGGCCAGCGCCAGCAGGGACTGAACGTAGGGCAGGCCCTCGGACAGCCCCTCCGAGCGGTAGAGGCCGAGGCCCCGTTCGATCAGGCTGGCCGCGGAGTCCGCGTTGCCCAGGGCTTTCTCGGCGTCGCCCAGAACGCGCAACGTCGACGCGATTCCGACGGGGCCGCCCCCGGCCAAATGGATCTCCAGCGCCTGCTCTGCTTCTTCGCGGGCCGCCGTCCAGAAGCGGTTGGCGACGTGTGCCCTCGCCAGCTGGAGGCGCGCCTCCGCTTCCTCCGTGCTGCCCACACCGAAGGCGCGCTGGGCTGTCTCCACCGCTTGCTGGTCGAGGACCACGGACTCGTCCAACAGCCCCAGGTTGAAGTATGCGGTGCCCAGCACCTGCAGCAGCTCCGTCTGCAGCGCCGGTCGGTCCGCGAACTCGGAGGCCACCCGCTCTCGTCCCCACGTCAGCAGCTCGCGAGCCGTCAGCGTGTCGGAGGGCGCCTGCGTCGGATCCCGACCGCGAAACACGTCGGCAAGAAAGCCGATCACCAAGCGTGAGTTCTCGGCTTCGGTCTCGGCCCGCTGAGCGGCCTGATTGGCACGATCACGCTCGGTCGCGGTGATGAGCTGTTGACGCACGAGCAGTCCACCCGCAGTGGCCAGCACCCCCGCGAACGCCGCTGCTGCGGCAACCTGCCAGCGATTGCGCCCCAGGAACTTCCGCGCGCGGTAGGCCCACAGTCCTTCACGGGCCAGCACCGGGAAGCCGGCCCGGTGGCGCTCCAAGTCGTCCAGCAGGGCCTGCATGGAGGGGTAACGGGCGTCGGGTTCCTTGCGGAGCGCTTTGAGCAGGATCGCGTCCAGGTCCCCCGCGAGGGTCCGTGCCAGCGCGACGGGGAGGCTGCCGCGTGCTGCCGCCTCGGTGTCCGCGCCCTCCGTCATCATCGTCGAAGCGCGTGGCGCGGGCGTGTCACAGATGGCCCGTTCCAACTCGAAGCCGGACAACGCCCGCCCGAAGGGACGCCGACCCGTCAACAACTCGAAGAGCAGGACCCCTGCCGCGTGCACGTCGGCCGCGATGGTGACCGACTCACCCCGGATCTGCTCGGGTGCGGCGTAGGCCGGCGTCATCCAGCGGCCACCCGCCTGCGTGAGCAGAGGTGACGTCTCGCCGTCCTCGAGCAGCCTGGCGATGCCGAAGTCCAGCAGCTTGACCTGTCCATCGTCCGTGACGAGCACATTGGAGGGCTTCAGGTCTCGGTGCACCACGAGGCGACTGTGTGCGAACTGCAGGGCCGCCGCGACCTGCGTGAACAGAGCGAGCCGCTGGTCGATGTCCAGGCGCCGCGCATCCGCCCAGCGTGTGATGGGTTCGCCGCGAACCAACTCCATCACCAGGTAGGGTTGCCCATCGTCGGTGGAGCCGCCGTCCAGGATGCGAGCGATGTTGGGATGCGTGAGGCCGGAGAGGATGCGCCGCTCACCCAGGAAGCGCCGCACCACACCCTCCCGATCCGCCCCTGGCTGAAGCAGCTTGATGGCCACCCTTTGCTCGAACACGCCATCGGCGCGCTCCGCCTCGTAGACGGTGGCCATCCCGCCCCGGCCCAACTCGCTGAGAAGGCGATACCGTCCGATGCGGGTGCCCGTGTCGAGCGGGGCCTCTCGTGCCGGGCTCGGATGAGGAAACACCGCCTCCAGTAGCGCCGCCCCGGGGCGCGCCTGTTCCTCGCTCGTCTCCGTGGCTGTCAACAGGGCCGTGACCGCGTCGAGCAGCTCGGTGTCGCCGCCGCAGGCCTCGACCAGGAACAGGTGACGATCGTTCGGTGATCGCTCCAGCGCTTGTTCGAAGAGAGGGTCGATCTCCTCCCACCGTGCCCAGAGGGCTTCGGGAGCACTCATGACAGTGCCTGGAGTAGATAGGCGCGAGCTCGCGCCCACTCTCGCTCGACGGTTCGGGGGGAGGTGTCGAGCGCCTCCGCCGTCTCCGGCACCGACATCCCCCCGAAGAACCGACACTCGGCGATGCGCGCCATACGAGCGTTGCGCGCCTCCAGACGCTGCAGGGCCTGTTCGATCGCCAGTAGATCGGTGACCTGAGCCTCCACCACGGCCGAGTCGTCCTCCAACGACACGCGAATCAGTCCCCCGCCGCGCTTGGCGGAGCGTCTGCGCCGCGCGAAATCGATGAGGATGCGCCGCATGGCCTTCGAGCAGAACGCGAAGAACTGCGCCCGGCTCTCCCACACCCCTTCGCCGGTCCCAGCCAGCCTGACATATGCCTCGTGGACCAATGCCGTGGTGTTGACGGTTCCGTCCGAGCGAGATAGGCGCAGATGGTGGTGCGCGATCCGCCGGAGGTCGTCGTAGACGGCTTCGATGAGACGGTCGAGCGCGCCCTCCTCGCCTTCGCTCCAGCTGCGAACCAGCCGGGTGATCTCTTCTCGAGGGAGGTCCATGCGCGACCGACTGGAGATAGGCTCTCGCGGCGAATGCACTCCACCGAACTCGGATGGGGCCCGTGCAGACGACGTGCGGTGGAGCCGGGGAGAACTCTGTCAGGGTCGGTCAATGTAGGCAGGTTCGGTGGGTTCGGCGACGCGAGGGCTGGAGTCTCGACCTCTCCACCCTCTGCCAACGTGAGACCGTGGCCAGCGCCGCCACCGGCCTGTACGAGCAGGGCCCGGGCCGCTCCTGCGACCCGGGCCCTCGGACGGTGACGGTCCCGCAACGCGGGGATGCCTCCGCCTGCTTGGCCTCAGTTGGCCGGCACGGCCTCCATCAGCAACTCGAGCGCGCGCTGCAGCCCCTGGCCGCCCTCCCGTGCGCCCTTGTACTTGCCCAGACGCACGACCACCAGATCGTGGGTGGGAATGATGATGGTGTTCTGCCCACCCGCTCCGGCCATGAAGAACGCGGTCTCGGGAACTGGGAACTGGCCGTCGCCGTTCACCCAGAAGAACGCTCCTCCGTACTGCGGCCGCCGGTCCGCCAGCCAGGCAGGCGCGAGCGTACGCGCATATTCGGAGTAGCCCTCGGGCAGGATGCGCTCACCATTCCAGACGCCGTCCTGCAGCCACAGGTTGCCGAGCCGTGCCCAGTCACGGGCGGCACCGAACTCATAGCCCTGTGTGAGGAAGTTCCCGTAGGGATCGGTCTCCATGATCATGTTGCGGATGCCGATCTTGTCGAACAGCGCCCGTTGCGGGAACGAGTGGTAGTCCTCGCCCAGCTGCGACACGCCCAGCCGCACCAGGTAGTTCCCGAGCACCGGGTCCGTGTTGCGATAGCGGCCCACGGTGTTGGGCGGCCACTGCTGCGGACGCGTGGCTGCCCAGTGATACGAGTTGACCGTGCCCGTATAGAGGTACAGGTGATCTGGGTAACCGGCCGCGGGATCGTAGTCGGGATCCTGCGGCGCGTGGATGCGGATGCCGCTCGACATGCGCATGATGTCGCCGATGCGGATCTGCTGGCGCGGATCGTTCTCCTGCTCCTGCCACTCCGGGATAGGCGCCGGCTGCCACAGCTCGTACACGCCGCGCTGGATGAGAACGCCCACCAAGGAGCCCGTGAGGCTCTTGCCCATCGACCAACTCTCCAGCGGCGTGTGCAGGTCCACGCCGGGACCGTAGCGCTCACCGATGATGCGGCCCTTGTAGGTGACCACGAACGCGTTGGTCATGCCGCCCTCGATGAAGGCAGCGTCGACCGCCGCGCGCACCTTGGCCTCGTCCACCCCGGCCGGGAACGGCTCGTCGGAAAGCACGTCGCCCATCGGCCACGGCGTGGTGGCCGCGTCCGGCAGGTTCTGCGTGACCACCTCGGGCGTGAAGTACACCGAGTCCATTCCGATCGGGGAGGTCACGCAGCCTTGGCTGCCGTAGACCTTGGCCTGACGCACCACCCCGGAGGGCAGGGTCAAGCGCACCGTCCTGGTGGAGAAGTCCACCGCGGTGTCGACGACCTGAGCGCGCTCCTCGTAGGGCGACGTGAAGTACCCCGTGTTCTCCGCGGCGTCCGCCACGTCGAAGCCGCTCAGGAACACGTTCGAGCAGAGGATCTTGGCGAAGCCGGACGTGTGGTGATCGATGGCGTCGCCTGGCGGGGGCTCCCAGGTGCCGGGCAGCTCGAGCGAATCGGCGCGGGCCAGCAGGTAGGCCCGGTCCGGGTCCACGAGGGTGGACTCGGCGGTGTCCAGGGCGGCCTGCTCTCCGCCACAGGCAGCCAGGACGAGGGGTACGGTCAGGAACAGCGTGGAACGTCGCACGGGTGACCTCCGGAAAGACTGGAACCTCCCTCCCCACCCGACCCAGGAGGCCCAAGCTGAGGCGGTGGGGTGGGGAAAGGCAACCTGGAGGGGAGGGATGGTGGCCGGCCGGTCCTTTCGGTGGCTCCGCGGAGGCGAGAGGGAGGATTCCGGGCGGCGCTGGGCCCCCGCCGTCGTCGGCTCGCCCCCAGTCCGCTAGAAGCGTCGGATCACTCGAGCGTAGAGGCGGGACCCGCTGAAGCGCGTGGGCTCCCAGCGCCGGTCGGTCTCGGCTCGCAGCTGGATTTCCATCATCCCCACCTCCATGCCCAGCTCCGCCGACCCGCTGACCGATCGGTCCTTCTCGCCCTGCGCCAGCGAGAGCTCCAGCAGATTCAAGCGGCCCGAAGCCCGGACGCGGCCCCGGGTCCAGAGCAGGTTGGCGTAGAGGGAGCGGGCGTTGAAGCGCCCTCCATCGTCCGAGGTCTCGCGGGCGGAGGCCCCCAGGGCCGGGGATACGCCGAAACGCGGGCTCAGGATCAGAGAGCTGCTCAGCTCGCGCGTCCGGAAGTCGAACGCCGAGGAGCTCCGGTCGCGCTGGCTGGCCTGGGCCTCGAAGCGCGTCTGACCACGCCGTAGGTCCAGCGCAATCCGGGTGAACGACTCGTCGAACGTGCTGAATCCGAGTGTCGCCTCGCCATTCTCGCCCGGTGCGTCGCGCAGGGAGCGCGTGTGCTGGACGGACAGGCCTCGGATGGAGAGCGAGGCGTCATAGCGGGCGGTGGTCAGCGCGCCGGAGGGCAAGTCCCCGAGACGGTACCGGTAGGTGACCAGCAACCGCTCCCCTTCCCGGATCCGTCCGCCCGTGAGGACCACCACTTCCACCAGGTCGTCCAGAAGCACCAACTGGTAGTCGAACCCCTCCGTGAAGAGGGTGCCGAGATCGGCGCTGCGGAGGCTCACCGTCTCGCGCAACACGTCCGGCTGGCGCAGCAGGAAGCTGAGGGTGGCGTCCACCGAGTGTGACTCATCCACCACGTCGAGCACTCCGCCGGCGATGTTCTCGCGCGTGCGCCATTCGCGCCCGGCCCCCCCGCCCAGCGACACGCGAGCGCCCAGAGGCAGCGCGAAGGCCACGCGCAGCGTAGGCCCTGCGGACCAGGATTCGTCGCGGCTGCCGTCGAAGCGCGTGGAGCGACGCGCGCCCTGGAGGCCGAACCCCCCCCAGTCGCCCAACCGCGCATTCAGCACACCGGAATAGGACCCGCTCTGCCGCTCCCCGCTCGGCGTCATCAGGCCGCTCCGTTGCATGCTCCAGTCTGTCGCAACCGTCTCCGTGTGTTGCAGGCGGAGTCGCTCACGCCAGGTGTCGCGGGTGTTGACCAGGCTTCCTTCGCGCTCGTTGTGATCGTAGGCGGACTCGAGCTCGCTCCCCTTGCCCCACCGCAGGCGGTGGCTGAACGAGGCGTCGAGCGAACTGAAGTCCGCGTTCCCGATGCGGTCCTCGAACTCCAGGCGCTCCACTCGCGCATTGATCTTCCGGTTGCGGGCGCTGAAGCGCACCGTGCGCGTGAGATTGGACCACTCGATCGGGGTCGTCGTGGTGGCGCTGGACCAGGAGTTCTCCCGATCGACCTCCGCGAACGACAGTTCCATCGGCAGCAGCTGACTGCGGAGGTGCACGATGGCGCTCATGGAGCCGGTGTCGTAGCGCCCGTCGGCTCCGAAGCCGCCGCTGGTCTCCCCACCGGAGCGCGCCGAAGTGACGGTGAGACCGAGCAGCTTGTTCGAGAACAAGCGGGCGCCGAACGTGAACGCCAGCTCCTCCGTCTGGAGCGCCTCAGGTAGACCGACGGCCGTGCGCTGTGTGAACGCGGGTTGGATGGTCAGATCGTAGGCGAGGATGCGGGGCGCCAGCAGCGCGCCCCGGAACGGAAGTCGCAGCCACTGTCGATAGGTGGCGTCCGAAGCGGTGGCCGCCGAACCGGAGCCCCGTCGGAGGCTCTGTGCCGAGACGCCGATCTCGGCCCCCGGGGCTCGACCCAGAAGGCCCTGGGCGCCCAGCGGATCAGCACCGAGTAGAAACACGACCGCGGGCAGCGCCGTCCAGGCGGCGCGGAGCCGCCTGTTCATGGGTGGCTGGCGTCGGACGCACTCTCGACATCGGCGCCGCCGGCACCGGGCGTGGGCGCCGGTGGAGGTGCCGGGACATGGCAGCGCTGGCACTCGTTGAAGCCGGCCGCAAACGCCGTGATCCCGTCATGGCAGGCCCCGCAGGCCCTTCCCTCCGAGATGTCGGTCATCGTGACGTGGTTGGCACCGGCCTTGGGCTCGAACAGCGTCAGGTGACAGGTCTTGCAGGTGTAGCGGATGCGGTGCACCCAGTGCGGGAACTTCGCGGGCGGAAGCGACTCTGCGCCGTAGGCCCGCTCGACTGCCGGGGGCGTTCCCGCTCCCTCGGCAGCGCCGCTGGCGGCCACGGTGGTGCTGTCCCCGGAGCCCGACGCGGAGTCGGGCGCTGCCGCTGGCGCCACCGCGGACGAGTCGGTGACCGTCAACCGCGCCATGGTGATGGTGCCCAGGAGCTCGGGCTGCGCGCGGTTGGGTGGCATGGGCAAGCTTCGGTGGCAGCGTTCGCAGTCCGTCACCGGCGGGAACGCCACTTTGCCGTGGCAGGAGCCACACCACTCGCCCTGGAAGATCCCCGCCATGGTGATGGTGTTGTCCTGGTACTTGAACACCCGTCCGTGGCACTGCCGGCAGTCCACCCACTGCGTGTGCGAGGAGTGGGGGAAGAACGCGTCCAATTGCTCCGCCGGACCCTTGAAATAGAAGTCGAAGGCGAAGGTGAACTGAGGCGGCAGGGCCAAGGGCGGCTGCGAATCGGGCAGCGCGCTGCGCGGCTTGATGACCCCGGAGCGCAGCGCCTCCATCCAGTCGATGTTGCCAGCCGGGTCCCGCGGGAGCAGAGCCACGGCGCTGTCCGGATCCAGAGTGCCCTCGATCGGAGGACGGACCGTGTCCGGATCGAGGTGCAGCAGCGTGGACAGCGGGGTCGGGGCCGGCTGTGCGGCCACCTGCACCGGAGCGGGCGTCGGTTCCGGGATGTCCAGGAACAGCGAAAGGAACTGCCGGCTGCAGCCCGCAAGCAGGCTGCAGCCGGCCAACACGGCGACCGCGGCGGAACGGGGGTGAGTCATCCGTCCACCGCTCCGATCATTTGACGTGGCAGGTCAGGCACAGATTGCTCGAGCTGTTCGCGATCCGCAGGAAAGGCGTGTTGGTCTTGTCATGCGGATTGTGGCAGCTGGCGCACTGCACCTTCTCGCCACCGCCGGTCGGATCCGTGAATAGCCGTACCCCGGCAGCCTTGATGCTCGCTACCGAGTTGAAGGCCAGGTCCGCCGACGGGTCGTAGGTGACCGAGATCGGGTGGTCGTTCCTCAGGTCGTTCCCGAGATTCGTATTGCCGGGCGGCATGGTGTTGGTGCCCGGCGTGGTGGGCGGGATGATTCCCGTGTACGAATTGGGAGCGTTGATCACGACGTCGAGTCCAATCGTCCCGTCATGGCAGGACAGGCAAGCCTGGGAGATCCCCGTCGGCTGTCCGTCTCGCGGCATGTCCAGCGTTGCACTGGAATACATCTGATACGTGGCGGTGGAGAAGTTGCGGTTCCACAGCGGGGCATCGACCTGACCCCCGTGTGGCGTGTGGCAGTACACGCAGATCTCTCCGTAGTCCACCAACGCATTGCTCGAGGTGGGGTCGTTACCACCACTCGAGATGGACAGATTGTGCTTCGTGTTCTTGACGTCGTCGTTGACCTGGGCGACCAGCGGGGGGGCGTTGGCGAACACGAACGCGACTCCCACCGCTAGCCCGGTCAGGAGCCTGCGGCGACCGGACTTCATGAAGGACCTCCTTTCGAGTGGTGTGTTCACCGTGTCTCTATGTGCATGACCGACCGTGTCCTCGATCACCAGAAGTGCGCCGTCGACTCCGACGGGTTGGACGTGTGACAGACCAGGCAGAGCTGCCGGTTCGCGTTGCTGATGCGCAAGAACGGGCGGAACTGCTGCGAATGGGGCTCGTGACACGTCATGCACTGCACCTTGCCCGAGAACAGGCGCAGGCCGGCGGCTTCCACCTCTACCGCCGTGCGAAAGCCCGGCGTCGCCAGAGGGTCGTAGAGGATCGAGATGGGGTGCTGTTTGCGCAGATCCGTATCGAACCACACGCCTTCCCAGTCGATGCCACCCGGCGGGTTGCCTCCACTGTGACAGTTGTCGCAGCGCTCGATCGATTCGCCCCAGCGGATCCCCTGGAAGCTGTTGGGCGAATCGATCACCCCGTCGAGTCCGATGGTGCCGTCGTGGCAGGAGAGGCAGCGCAGCGAGTTGCCCGTGGGCTGTGCGTCCATGGGCATCGCCGTCCCACCGTCGTACATGCGATAGGGCCCGGACGGCGTCGGCCGATTCCAAAGCTGCTCTCCCTGCAGCGTCGTCCCATGCGGGGAGTGGCAGTAGACGCAGATTTCCCCGTAGTTGGCGATCCGCTCGATCATGTCCTTGTCGGTGTTCTGAGCGGGAATGGTGAGGTTGTGGGGAGTCGCCTGGATGGAGAGACCGTTGGGCCACTGGGCGCGGAGCGACGTGGGCGTCGCCCCGGCGAGGATCGCCAGGAAGAGCGACCCGCTGCAGCTCGTGAAGCGGGGCATGCGTGTCGGCGTCCATGGTTGAAGCCGGATCACCGATGATCCGAAGGTGTGGCGACCGCTGCGGCATCCGTGAGGTACTGGAAGATCTGCAGGCGGTTGTTGTAGCGGTCGGCCACGAAGATGCGATCGCGCGCGTCGACGCTGATCCCGGCTGGCATCCACATTTCGCCCTCGCCGTCGCCGAAGCTCCCGAAGGCCAGCAGGAGCCGACCCTGATCGTCGAAGACCTGCACGTTGTTGAACGCGGCATCGGCCACGTAGACGTGGCCCTCGCTGTCCGTGGCCAGGCCCTTGGGCCGGCTGAACGAGCCGGGCGTGTCGCCGAGCCGACCGAAGCCACCGAGATAGTCGCCGTCGGCGTTGAAGCGCTGCACGCGGAAGTTCATCCCGTCCGACACGTAGACCGAACCGTCCGGGGCCGTGGACACGAACGCGGGATAGCGGAAGCTGCCCGGTTCGTTGCCCCGATTGGCGGTCAGATCGCTGGGTTCGCTCTGGGTGTGCGGGTCGACCGTGGCGGAGGCCAGCAGCGCGGGTGGTTGTGCCAGGCGGTCCAGCTTCTCGGTCAGGGACTCGTTGTCGTGACCCACACGACGCACGAGATCGCCCGTACGCTCGAAGATGAGCAGCTGATGGAGGTAGCTGTCGACGACGTAGACGAGACTCCCGTCCGGCGAGACGGCCACGTCGACGGGATTGAGGAAGAGGGATGGACCGCCCCACGCGCGAACGAAGGTCCCCTCATAGTCGATCTCGACCACGCGCTTGGTGATGGGATCGGCCACGAACAGGTGTCCCTGGCCGTCGCCATCGAGACCCATCGGTTTGCCGATGGCCGCCGGGCCCTGGGGCAGGACCAGGGAGGCTTCCTTCCGCTTCGGGTCGAATTCCCAGACGCCGGCGGAGAGTCCGTTGCTGACGAACATGCGTCCGTCGGGGTCGGTGTAGACATCGTGCGGGCGGGTCACCCCGGGGTGCCGCTCCTCGTCACCGAGCAGCGCGGAGGAGAACCGTTTGAAGAACCCGCGACTCTTCCCGAGGTCCTGCTCCGACGACAACGAGCCCGCGTAGCGGATGCGCGGCGAGTCGGGCGGCAGCGGCCAGACCAGCGTGTCGGTCGCCGTGCGCTGGGCAGCGACGGGAAGAGCGAACTGTGAGAACGCGACCAGCAGGAGTGAGAGTCGGGCAACGGGGGTCATCGCGGTCTCCTTGGATACTGCCAAGCGTCGATTCCGAAGAAGTACGGAGGCAGGGGAGGTGCCAGGAGCCGCGCGGCGACGGTACGAGCTAAATGCCTGCAGAAATACGACTTACATCCTCGATACCAGAGCGCCCTGGGCCCCGGCCTGAGACGCGGGTGTCGCACTGTGGGGATCGCGTGGCGCACCCGCCGGCGTGCCGACGGGACGAAGCGTATCGAGTAGATGGCGGTAGCGGTTGGCCCGGGAGACCGCGATCAGCAGGTCGCTGGTCGAGACCGGGGGCACCAGGACAGTGAAGGCGTCGTGGGACCCTCGATCGGCGGCGAGCCGGATCAGCAGGCTCTCCTCCCGGCCCTGAGCCTGGGGCCCGCATCGAGTGGCGAGCTCCTCGGCGGGCAGGTCCGAGATCCAGACCACGCCCGTGCCCCGGCAGGGCAGCGGCTGCCCCGGGGGCAGCACCGCCGGGGAGAAGCCATGGGTGCGGAGCGTGGTTTCCACCTGTTCACGCAGCGCGCGATCGGCGATCGCCAGCAAGATGGGCCGAATACTCACGTCGCCTCCCCGACGAGGCAGTCGCTCAAGGTCCAGGATCGGACGGCGCCCGCCGGCGCGGCGGCCGATCGCTGGAAGGGGGGGTCACGGTGAACACGGTCGAAACGGGCAGGGTCTCTGCCCGCCCCCCCCTTCCAGCAGGTCGATCGAGGAGGCTTCCGTCCAGTTCCTCCCGCGCTGGGCTGAGGCAGCGCACGTGCCGGTGGGCCAGCGATGGGGGTGGATCATCTATCTCCTTTGAAGGCAACCGGTTGAGCTGCATGTGCCGGGAGGGATGGCCGGGGTGTCCGCGGCGGGGTCGATGTCGCAGGTGGGACCTCCGCGTCCCGCTCCGAGGCGGGGATCGGAGGCCGTAGCGGCCGCAATCAAGCGTTCTTCCCGGAACGTCGCGGACGGCACGCTTCCGGCATTCGGGGGCGGTGCGGATGGGCAGGGAGCGCGCTTCGTGTTCTTTTCAAGCTTGAAGTGCTTCCGCCCGTAGACCTGGCCCCCGGAGGTCGTCGGCGTTTGAACGTCAACAAGCTCTTCCCCCGTCTGAGCATCCGGGCGAAGCTGGCCATCGCGTTCCTGGCCCTCGCCTCGGTGCCGGCGCTCGCGTTCGGGGCGGGCTCGACCTGGCTGATCCTCGAGGGCCGGCGGGCTCGGACGGAGGAGACCATCCAGCACGACCTGGAGCGGGCCACGCTGCGCGTCAGCCGCTCGCTCGCCGAGGTGCGCAACCACCTGGCTCTGGCGCGCGTCGCCTTCGCCGAGCCCTGGCTGCTGCGCGATTCGCTGCCGGCGCGCGCGGGTCTGGCGCGCTTTGCGGACGCCGAGCTCAGCCTCGCCGACGACGCCCTCTTCCGCATCAAGGTGTTCGACGCCCAGGGAGATCTGCTGCTGCAGACGGGGCCGTCCTCGGCTGATGCAGGCGCGATGGCCGGGACAGGGGGCATGCTGTACCTGGTGGCCGTCGAAGGGACCTCGGGGTCAGGGCCGGTCTACCTGCCGGTAGAGTTGGCAGACGGCTCCTCGGAGGGGCTCGTGCCGGCGGTCGCCGTGCTCGAGCCCGTTCGTGACGCGGGTGGGGAACTGGTCGGCATCCTCGCGGGCGAAGCCCGTGCCTCGACGCTGTTCGCCGGCATCGATGACGCGTCCCCCGAGTTGCCCGGCCGCACGGCCGTGGTCCGCGCGGACGGTCTCTATCTCTACCACTCAGGCGAGAAGCGGGACTGGAACCGTCTGCTGGCGGAGCACTCGCCCGCCCGCTTGAGCGAGGAGCTGGGGTCGGAGGCGTTGGGGGCCGCCTTACGCGGTGAGTCCGGAACCCGGCGGGTCGGCAACAGCCTGGTGGGTTTCACCGCACTCGGTCTGGGCACGCCTGGCGAGCCGCCCCTGGTTCTCTACCGGTCCGTGTCGATGAACGCCATCCTGGCGCCGCTGCAGCGCTTCCTGCTCCGCGGTGCGGGGGGTGCAGCCGTGATGCTGGCCGTGGTCTTGTCCCTGGCCGTGCTGGCAGCTCGACAGCTGACGCGGCCCCTCTACCGCTTGCGCACTGCCGCCGGGCAGGTGGCGCGTGGCGAGGATCCGGCCGGCACGCTCCAGGTCGAAACCAACGACGAGCTCGAGGACTTGGCCGCCGACTTCGACACCATGTCACGGCATCTGCAGCAAGCGCGTCACGAGCTCGAATCGCTGGTGGAGGAGAGGACCCGCGCCCTGGAAGTGACGCGCGCGGAGTTATCCGAGGTGATCACCCACTCGGCGGACGCCATCATCGGCTTGGATCCCACCGGGCGAATTCGATTGTGGAACCTGGGTGCGGAGGCGCTCTTCGGGTACACCGTCGACGAGGCCATCGGAGAAGACGGAGAGGATCTGCTGGAGTGCAAGGGGCCGGAGACCGAGCACGAGCGGGCCTACATCCGGCAGCTCCTCGCCGGGGACGGCGCGGTCGTCAACCTGCGCACTCAACGCCGCCATCGCGACGGCAGCAGCATCCCCGTCTCGCTGACCCACACGAGAATCCGTGGCTCCGAGGGTCGCAGCCTGGGCGCTTCTCTGGTGATTCGTGACGACCGGATGCATGCCCAACTCGAAGAGCACATGCGACGCTCGGAGCGGTTGGCTGCGGTCAGCATCATGGCGGCCGGCCTCGCGCACGAGCTGAACAACCCGCTCTCGATCTTGTGCAATCGCATGGAACTCATCCTGGGCGATGCGGAGCGAGAGGGCGTGAGTGACCGCCTGCAACGCGACCTGCAGGTGGTTGGCGACAAAGTCGAGCGGATCCAGGCCATCACCTCGGATCTCCTCTCGTTCGCTCGTGAGGGGGAGACCGAGCCCCAAGCCGTGGCCGTCGGAGACGTCTTGGGAAGACTCCTGCGTCTCTTCGACCGCACGCTCCGCAAGGCAGGCGTTCACGCCTGCCTGGACTGGCCCACGGACCTGCCCCTCGTCTATGGGAACGAGAAAGCCATCGAGACCATCTTCGCCAACCTCATCCTCAATGCGCAGCAGGCCATGACCGAAGGTGGCGAGATCTTCTTCGACGTCAGGGTCGAGAGCGAAACGTCCCAACTGGCGGTCGACGTGTTCGACTCCGGACCTGGCGTACCCCCCGAACTCCGTAAGCGGGTGTTCGAGCCCTTCTTCACCACCAAGAACGACCAGGGCGGTACCGGCTTGGGCTTGGCCGTCTGTCGAGCTATCGCCGAGCGCCTCGGCGGATCCGTCGCAGTGGACGGCCCACCGGATGGCCCCAGTCGCTTCACGGTCCGCCTCCCGATCATCACATGAACGAACCACGCATCCTGATTGTCGACGACGAAGAAGAGATCCTGGAAAACCTCGATCGGATCCTCTCGGAGCACGGCTGCCGCTGCTGGACGCTGTCCGAGCCCCAGCGCTTCCGGGAGCTTTCCGCCGAGGTGCAGCCGGACGTGGTGATTACCGACCTGCGCATGCCGGTCGTGGACGGGATGACGCTGTTGGCCGTGGCGCGTGCGGACGACGCCGACCTGCCTGTCATCGTGATCACGGGCCACGCCAGCGTGGGCTCGGCGGTGCAGGCCATCCAGGAGGGCGCCTTCGACTACCTGGCCAAGCCCTTCAAGGGAAAGGAGCTGATCGTCGTGGTGGATCGCGCCGTGCGCTACCGGCGGCTCGCCAGGGAGAACGAGCGGCTGCGCGAGGCGGCGGGGCCTTCGACCGCGCGCATGGTGGGGTCGAGCCCTTCGATGGTGCGGCTCGGCTCGCAGATCGAGAAGGTCGCCGGTACCGACGCCAACGTCCTCGTGCTGGGAGAGACCGGAGCGGGGAAGGAGCTGGTGGCCGAGGCGCTGCACGAGCTCAGCGGGAGGGTGCGAGGGCCGTTCGTACCGGTCGACTGCGCGGCGCTACCGGAGGGGTTGCTGGAGAGCGAGCTGTTCGGCCACGAGAAGGGCGCCTTCACCGGTGCCATCACCCAGCGTCGGGGACTGCTCCAGGAGGCCAATGGCGGCACCGTCTTCCTGGACGAGATCGGTGAGATGCCGATGGCGCTTCAGGCCAAGCTGCTGCGCGCGCTGGAGCAACGCCGGATCCGTCCGGTGGGTAGCTCCCGTCCCGTGGACCTGGACATCCGCGTGGTGGCGGCCACGAACGTGGACCTGGAAAAGGCGGTGCGCGAGGGGACCTTCCGCGAGGACCTCTACTTTCGCCTGAACGTGGTCCGCCTGGTGGTACCCCCGCTGCGGGCGCGCAAAGAGGACATCCCCTTGCTGGTCGAGCACTTCCTGCGTGCTTTGGCCAAGGGCTCCGGGCGTCGAGTGCCCACGGTTTCGCCGGAGACCTGGGAGGCGCTGGACCGCTTCGATTGGCCCGGCAACATCCGTCAGCTCCGCAACGTGGTCGAGCGCGCCGTGGCCTTCGATTCGGACGATCGCATCACCATCTCGGATCTGCCATCCGAGATGCGGGCGCCGCGTACGACCCTGCCCCGCCAGGGGAGTCTGGGAAAGGCAGTGAGTCCCCTGCTGCAGAGCATGGAGATCGCCGACCTACCCTACGCCGCCGCCCGGGACGAGGCGATCGAGGCGTTTAGACAGGCCTACCTGGATCAACTCCTCGAGGCACACGCCGGGAACATCTCTCGCGCCGCCAAGGCGGCCGGTATTTCCCGACGCACTTTGCATCGCTGGCTGGCGGGTGAGGGGAATGGTGGTGAGCCCGAACCTCCGGACGCCGGCTGATCTGAACGAGCCCCTCGATCCTCCCGGGAGCCGGGCAGGGACGACGGGCGCGTCGCACTTGGGACGCGGCTGACACAGCTCCGCATCCCTCCGTCCGGGTAGCTCATCCGCAACCCGCTGATACACAACACTTTGCCGAACGGCACTCCTGGGGCCCACCGGCACACCCCCTGCCTCCTCCTGCGTGCATGACAACTCCCATGACACCTCAGGAGGGTGTGACATGCGTCGGATAGCTGCAGTCTTGGCGGTGGGCTCCCTGGTGACAGGCTTCTCAGTCGCGAGCGCGACCCGGGCGGCTCCTGAGCCCAAGACGATCGTGGTCAAGATGGTGGACATCTCGGAGACGCAGTTCGCGTTCGAGCCCGCCGACGTGGTTGCCAACAAGGGTGACATCGTGCAGTTCGTCCAGCAGGGTCCGATGCCGCACAACGTCGCCTTCAAGGAAGGGCCGGCGGGCAGCAACCTCACGCCCGAGCTCGTGATGGGGCCCTATCTCACCGCTCCCGGGCAGACCTACGACCTGGTCATCGACGACCGCTTCGCCTCCGGCCTGCACCGCTTCATCTGCACTCCGCACGAAGCGATGGGCATGAAGGGAACGCTGACGGTCAACTGAAGGCACACGATCGAACAGGGCGTCCAATGGGTCGCCCTGTTCCACTTCAGTCGGTGGCGGATTCCACGACGGTGCCGGAGATCGACGGCGCCCGTCCACAGCCGGAGGCGAGAAGGATGGACTGCTCCAATTGTGGGGTCGAGTTCCAGGGTCGCTATTGTCCAACCTGCGGACTCGATCGCGTCGGGAGCCCGACGGCGGCCCTCTTCTCGCTCGGAGTCGCACTCTTGGGGGGCGTCACGCTCCTCATGACCATGCTCGCCCTCGGTTTGCCCCGCATTCTGGCGCCGACGCCACCCCCCGAGGCCGGCTCGGGCCCGACGGCCTCCGAAGCGGAGCTGGGCGCGGCGCCCTGGGTGGATCTCACGCAGATCTCTCCGCAGGAGGCCGCCGATCGACTCTTCGTACGGGTCATGCGCGCCGCACGCGCGGGGGACCAAGCCGAGGTGGTGAACTTCCTGCCCATGGCCGTCGGCGCGTTCGAGATGCTCGACCCGCTCGGTCCTGGCGACGCGTTCCGCCTGGCGCTGCTTCAGCAGGTCGGCGGTGCGTTCGATGCGTCCTACCAGACCATGATCAAGGGTCTAGAGGAAGAACCCGCCCACCTGCTGCTTCTGGGTGGCGCCGCCGAACTGGCGTGGGCGATGGGAGACGCCGACAGCGCACGAGGCTATGCCCGCCGCATGCTGAACGCCTACGACGGCGAGCTGGCGAAACGGCGCGCCGAGTACGATCGCAGTTCCGATGTGCTCAGCACGATGCGCACGCGCGCCCTGCAGATCACGGGCGAAGATAGCGCGGGAGTCTGAGGAAGGACGGCTCCGCGGAGGGGCGTCTCCGGCGCGGCGCCCTGCTTCAGCCCCGCAGCGCCTCCGCCACCCGACCCAGCCGCTCCCCCGCCTCTCGGGCCACGCCCTGGATGACGGGATCGTCACCGAGGCCGCCCATCCCCAGCATGGCCTGCGGGTCCACGATCCGGACCGTCGAGCCTCCTTCAGCGCGCTCCTCCACCGTGACGTTGCAGGGAAGGAGCAGCCCTACGTCCGGACGCGCAGTCACGGCCTGGTGCGCCAGCTTGGGGTTGCAGGCCCCGAGGATGGCGTAGGGACGAAACGTGATGCCGAGCTTCTCGGCGAATGCCTGATCCAGATCGATGCGCGTCAGCGTGCCGAAGCCCTCTTGCTTCAGGGCTGCGGAGACCTGCGCGATGGCGGCCTCGCCGCGCGCGTCCAGGTCGATCTCCCAGCCGGGGGTCCCGGCGTCCGGTGCTTCGTGGAACGTAGGCATGCGAGCCTCCTTCGAAGTTCCAAAGGGCTACGCTACGACTCCCGCAGCGGAGACGGGGGGAGGATCTCCGAAAACGTTTGGCCGTAGAGGTCCCAGACAGTGACGAACACGGCGGCGACGATGGGCCCCAGGATGAAGCCGATGGCGCCGAACAGCACGATCCCACCCAAGGTGCTGAGCAGGATCATCAGGTCCGACATCTTGGTGTCGCGTCCCACCAGACGCGGCCGCAGGAAGTTGTCGATGGTTCCCACCACCACGGCGCACCAGATGCCCAGCGCCACCCCCGTGCCCACCGCGCCGGTGGCCAGCAGGTAGAGCACGGCCGGCACCCACACCAGCGCCGCTCCCACTCCGGGGATCACGGAGAGCACCACCATCACGGTGCCCCAGAAGGCCGCGCCCTGGATGCCCGCGATCCAGAACGCCACTCCCGCAAGTGCGCCCTGCAGGATGCCGATGACCAACGAGCCCTTGAGCGTGGCGCGCGTCACCGAAACGAAGCGCTCGACCAGCTGTTCCTCGTCGTCCGGCGACAGAGGGATGAAGTAGAGGATCCGGTCCAGCGTGCGGCGCCCGTCCAGCAAGAAGAAGAACATGGCGTACAGCACGATGAACAGCTGCAGCACCACGTTGAGCGTCCCCTTGGTCACGGTGGCCAGGCTGCTCACCAGGAAGCTGCCCATGAAGCTGGCGGCCTCGCCCAGCTTCTCGATGACCTGGTCGCGGTCCGGCAGAAGCGATCCCAGGAACCCCAATCGGTCCAGGAGGGGAATGCGATCCAGAAACGCCTCCACGCCCCCGGGCTGGTTGATCTGCTCCTCGATCCAGGGACGAGCGGAGTCGGCCACCCCTACCGCCTGGGACGCCACCAGCGTGAAGAACCCGGTGGCCGGGAGCACGATGAGCAGGAAGACGAGGAGGACCGTGAGTGCGGAGGCGGTGCGGGTCCGTCCCTTCACACGCTCCACGAACCAACGGTAGACCCCGTGGAACATGCCCGCGAAGATCGCGGCCAACAGCACCGACACGATGAAGGGACGGATGACCGCCAGGAACAACAGCGTGACGCCCACGACGAGCAGCAACAGGGCGCGCTTGCGGAAGCGCTCCTGCTCCGGGTTGGTGCCGGTGGGCTCGTTCAATCCGTCCGGTCCTTTCCGGCCGCGCGCTGCGCGGCCCGCTCGTCCGTCAGCGGCGCTCCAGCACCGCGGTCAGCTTGACGCGCTCTCCGTTGCGGAGCACCACGATCTCCACGGCGTCCCCGGGCTTGAAGTCCTGGAGTGCGTACGTGTAGGCGTAGAGGTCGGTGACCTCGTGTCCGCCGAACTCCACGATCACGTCTCCCTTCATCAGCCCCGCCTTCTGGGCCGGGCTGTCTTCGCGCACGCCGGTCAGGCGCACACCGGGAGCCTCGTAGGGCGTCATGTCGGGGATGGTCCCGAGGTAGGGCCCATAGCCGCGCGAGGCCGTCTCCTCGGCGGGAGCCGTCGGGTCGGACGTGACGGTGGTGGGCCTGCCCACGCCCGTGATCACCGTCAGGGCCTGAGGTGATCCGTCGGTTCCGGCCAGCTCGGACGCGACTGCGGCCACCATCTCGGCCACCCGGTCCACGCCGTGCCCGTCGATCTTGATCCAGTCGTCGGAGGGGCGGTGGTAGTCCTCGTGCGTGTTGGTGAAGAAGTGCAGCACCGGAATGCCCTCCCCATAGAACGAGGAGTGGTCCGAAGGTCCGTATCCGTCCGGGGATGGGGAGAACGGGATCGGCGCGCTCAGATGCTGGTTCACGCGATCGAGAAGCTCCGGCCACTCGGTGGCGGTGCCCACACCGAAGATGGTGAGCGATCCGGTCCCCAGCCGCCCGACCATGTCCATGTTGATCATGGCGTTGATCTTGGCGAGCGGAACCGTCGGGTTCTTCACCCAGAAGCCCGAGCCCCACAGCCCGCGCTCCTCTCCGCTGAAGGCGAGGAAGAGCACGTTGAGTCGCGGCCGCTCGCTGGCTTCGGCCATGCGGTGCGCCACCTCCAGGAGGGCCGCCGCCCCGCTGGCGTTGTCGTCGGCTCCGTTGTGGACGAGCCCGTACTGGTCGGGTGCCAGCGAGCCCTCACCACCGTGTCCGAGGTGATCGTAATGGGCACCGACCACCACCCAGGGTGCGTCGGGTCCGTCCAGTCCGGGGAGCACCGCCACCACGTTGTTCCCGTCGCCGTAGGCCGCTTCGACCTGCGTCATCAACTCGGCGGCCGCCCCCTGCTCCGCGGCTTGCGTGAGCTCCGTCCCGGTTGCGCCCACCACCGCTGCCACGGGAATGGACAGCGCCGGACGGCGCTCGCCGCTGATGTCGGGAAGGCGCTCCGCTGGGAGCACCAGGACCACACCCTCGGCGCCGCGGCGCGCGGCCATGGCCGCCGTGTAATGCACATCGACATTGGCCCGCTCGATAGGCACCACCACGATCTTGCCCTCCAGTGGCGCGGCCCCCGCCGAGGCGTGCGGATCCTCGACCATGCCGCGGTCCAGCAGGGTGAGCGTGCCGTCGGCCATGCCGGTGCCGGCGAATCCCAACGGGATCCAGGCTTCCCCGATGGGGTAGGCCTTCGCCGCCACCGACAGGAGGTTGTGCGAGCCCAGCTGGGCGCCGACCCGCACGCGGAAGGACTGCTCGAAGTCGCCGCTGCTGCCCGGCTCCAGCCCGAACTCGGCGAAGCGCGCCTCGATGTAGGCGGCGGCACAGCGTTCACCCGGGCTGGCCACCTCGCGGCCCTCCAGGGCGTCGTCCGCCAGATAGCGGACGTGACGCATGGCGCCGGAGAGTTCACCGATCAAGGTGGAGGGCGTCGGACACTGGGCGCCCTGCTGGGCCAGCAGGGCCGGGGACGCGGTGCCCAGCAGGAGTGAGCTTGAACCGAGCAGCGTCAGGATCTTCGAACGGGACCAGGACATGAATCGAACGCTTCTTTCTGCGGGTGCTCTGACCTTCGTGGTGCTGGCGGGTGCGTGCGCACCCGCAGACTCTCAACCCCCCGGAGGGGCGGACGATCCCTCCGCCGGGGCCGGGGGTGGGGCGAGCGCCGCGCAGGAGCTCAAGGACCCCCGGGAAACCCACCTGACCCACGTCCGGCAGCTCACGTTCGAGGGCCAGAATGCCGAGGCCTACTTCTCGTTCGACGGCACGCGGCTGACGTTCCAGAGCACGCCCCGGACGGACGGCCCCGACCCCACGGTCTGCGACCAGATCTACTCGATGGACCTGAGCGGGGGCGACCGCCGCCACATCAGCACGGGGACGGGCCGCACCACCTGCTCGTACTTCTTCCCCGCCGGCGACAAGGTCCTCTTCGCCTCGACCCACGCCCAAGGAGACGCCTGTCCGGCGCCGCCCGATTTCTCGCGCGGATACGTCTGGGCGGTCTATCCGGACTACGACATCTGGATCCGTGATCTGCAGACGGAGGAGCTGACGCGCCTCACGAACACGCCCGGGTACGACGCCGAGGCCACCATCTCGCCCAAGGGCGACCGCATCGTCTTCACCAGCGTGCGGGACGGCGATCTCGATCTCTACTCGATGAACCTGGACGGCACCGACGTGGTGCGCCTGACGGACCGCGAAGGGTACGACGGGGGCGCGTTCTACTCGCCGGACGGTTCGCAGATCGTATGGCGCGCCCACTATCCCGAGGAGCCGGAGGCGCTGGGGGACTATCGCTCTCTGCTGGCAGAGGGGCTGATCCGGCCCTCCGTGCTGGAGCTGTGGGTGATGGATGCGGACGGCTCCAACAAGCGGCAGATCACGCATGAAGGGGGCGCCAACTTCGGACCGTATTGGCACCCGGATGGCGACAAGATCATCTTCAGCTCGAACCGGGGCGATCCGCAGGGACGCGAGTTCGACCTCTATATGGTGGGGCTGGACGGCAGCGGGATGGAGCGGATCACCTACACGCCCGAGTTCGACGGCTTCCCGGTGTTCAGCCCCGATGGACGCTATCTGGTGTGGGGATCGAACCGCTTCAATGCGATGGAAGGCGAGACCAACGTCTTCATCGCGGAGTGGGTGGATACACCCTGACGCTCAGGGCTGGAGGGCGCCCGGGTACCCGCGGATGAAGTTGCGCAGGATACGATAGGTCAGCCCCCAGACCACCTGGCCGTCCAGCTCGTACGCCGGGAACTCGCGCACGGACCCGATCAGCGGGATCTCGACGGTGCGGTGCAGGGAGGGATCGAGCAGGTCGCTCACCCGGACCCAGTGCACGGAGGCGATCTCCCGGTTCTCGGGTACGGCCTCGGTGCCACCGGGTGCCGCGAACACGAAGGGGTGGATGTCCAGGGTCGGCAGTCGCCGGGTCTGCGGCGAGAGCGCCTCCAGCCGACCCAGGGTCCAGGTGGAGTCGAGGAGGATGTGGGTTTCCTCGGCCGTCTCCCGGATGGCCGTGGCCACCAGGTTGGGGTCGTTGGCATCCCGGCGACCACCCGGCAGCGCCATGTGGCCTGACCACGGGTCCCGTGTGTTCTCGGCCCGCTTGACCAGCAGGAACTCCAGGTCGGCGGCGGTGGGGCGCAGAACCAGAGCCACGGCCGCTTCCCCGCGCGGAGCGGGGCTGCGGCGGAGATCGGCCGCCAGGCTGGCGGGGCTCAACGGGGAGCCCACCTCGCGAAGGCGTTGATCGACAGTCTGGACGTGCATGGCGTTCTCGGCCGGGGGGCCGCGGTGTTCCTGGTTCGGCGGACGGTGTGGCGCGGATGCAAGACGCGCGCCCCTGCGGCCGGCCTGCCCTCCTCCCGGGCTCATACGCCCTGGGTGGCGGCGCCCCAGATCGACTTGTGGAGCTGGAGCTGGAGCCGCAGGGGAAGACCGGACGCCAGCACGCGCTCGGCCAGGGACTCGAGGAAGGGGCTGCCTTCTCCGTCGGGCCGGACCCGGTCCCACACCGGGGAGACCAGAAGCCCACCCAGTCGGCCTTCCCGGACGGCCCGGTCGAGGCCGTGCTGGCGCACCGTGCGCTCGGCCCAGGTCAGGTCGTCCAGGTCGGCCACCACGAACTTGATCTCGTCGCGCTCCGTCAGGTGATCCAGGTTGGACCAGAGGTTCTTCGCGCTCTCTCCGGAGCCTGGACACTTGAGATCCATGATCTTGTGCGCGCGCGAGTCGAGCGGCGCGACGTCCACCGCACCCGACGTCTCCACCAGAACGGTGTAGCCATCCTGGAGCAGGGAATGCACGAGCTCGAACGCGCCCGGGTGCGCGAGCGGCTCACCACCCGTCACCTCCACCAGGCGCGTGCCGAAACGTGCCACCTGCGCACGGATCTCGTCGAACGTCATGCGAGTGCCGCCGTGGAAGGCGTACTCGGTGTCACACCAGACGCAGCGCAACGGGCAACCGGTCAGTCGCACGAACACGCACGGCAATCCCGCCCAGGTCGATTCTCCCTGGATCGAATGGAAGATCTCGGTGACCCGGAGGAAACCGCGCTGGGCCGGCGTGTCCGGCGCGAGCGCTGCAGTACTCATGCACCGGCCTGGCCGTTGCCGCCGAACACAGCGCCCAGTGGGGACTCCCGCACCACGCTGCCGGCCAGGAACACCACGTTGGCGGGACGTTCGGCCAGCCTGCGCATGAGGTAGGGGTACCAGGCTTCGCCGAAGGGCACGTACACGCGCACCGTGTAGCCTTGCTGCACGAGCTGCTTCTGCAGATCGCGGCGCACTCCGTACAGCATCTGGAACTCGAAGCGCTCCGTGCCGATCCCCTCCGCCCTCGCGTGGTCGAGCGTGGCCTCGATCATGGCATCGTCGTGGGTGGCGATGGCGGGATAGTGGCCCTGGGACAGCAGCGTCTTCATGGCCTGTACGAAGCTGGCACGCACCTCGTCCCGCTCCTGGAAGGCCACCTTGGCGGGCTCGGCATAGGCGCCCTTGCAGAGACGCACGCGTGCTCCCAGCGCGACCATGCGCTCCACGTCCTGCTGGGTGCGCCGCAGGTACGACTGCAGCACCACCCCGATGTTGCGCCACCCCTCGGTCCACAAAGACTCGAACGCATCCAGCGTGCGCTGCGTGTAGGCGGACGACTCCATGTCGAAGCGCACGAACGTGTCCGCGGCCCGCGCCCGCTCCAGCACCCGGCCCAGGTTGTCCCGGAGGAACGCCTCCGAGATGTCCTGGCCCATCTGCGTGAACTTGAGGGAGACGTTGGCGTCCAGGTTGCGGTCGGCGATCCGGTCCAGCACCTCGAGGTAGCGGTCTGCCGCGGCCCGCGCGTTGGTCTCGTCGTGCACCGACTCGCCGAGGTAATTGGCCGTGGCCACCAGACCTTCGGCGTTGGCGGCTGCGAGCGCCTCCGCCAACTCCGCCACCGTCTCCCCGGCCACGAAGCGACGGCTCATCCCCCGCGTAAGGGGGGTGCCGGTGAGCAGACGCTTGGCCACAGCGGACTCACTCAGGAACAGCAGGCTCTCTCGCAGCACGGTCTTCGGGGTTCAGGGGTCAGGGCTCGGAGGACTCGGAGTGCTCTCGGGCGACGGCGTCGTTCAGCAGCTCCTTCACGTGGACCAGCTGCAAGCGCCCCAACGCCTCCTCGACGGCCCGCCGCGAGCTGCCCTGGACGAGGCTGGGCGTCTCGACATGGCCGATCACGCCCAACCCGGCGTCGGCCCAGCGCGGGAAGACGAGGTACCCCACGTACGGTGTCTTCAGGTCTCCGACGCGCTCGACCTCGATGGACACGGTGTAGGGGTGCCCGTCCGGCCCCTCGAAGGAGGGGGGGCGGCTGTGGACGTCCAGGTAGCCCGCCAGGGTCCCGTCGGGCAGGTCGCCCCGTCCGTTCGTTTCGAACTTCGCGGCCATACGCCAAACCTAGCAGGTCGCTGGAGCGCGGGGGCACCCCAGGCCGGACTCGTACAGCGGGGACGGACACCGGCGGCGTCGCCTCCGGCGCCGGGCGGTGGACGCGACCCGCCGCTGCGCGGTAGAGTCTTCGCGTGAACGCTGCCTTCTTCCGCCGCCACGGGGGTCCCGAGGTCGTCGAGTTCGGGCCCGTGCCCACGCCGCAGCCCGGGGCCGGCCAGGTGCGCGTGCGGGTGCGCGCCGCATCCCTCAACCACCTGGACCTCTGGGTCCGGCGTGGTCTGCCTGTCGCCATCCCCCTGCCGCACGTGGGGGGGTCCGACGTCGCGGGCGAGGTCGAGGCCCTGGGCCCGGGCGTCGAGGGCATCGAGGTGGGGAGCCGCGTCGTGGTCGACCCCTCCCTCGACTATGACTGGTACGACACCCCGGCGCCGGGCGGTGCGCTTCCGGCACGACCCTTCGCGGTCCTGGGGGAGCACTGCTGGGGCGGATTCGCGGAGTCGGTGGTCGTTCCCGCTGCCAACCTCATGGCCCTGCCCGAGGGCGTGCCCTTCCAGAGGGCCGCGGCGGCCGGGCTGGTGTTCGTCACCGCCTGGCACGCACTGCTGGCGCGCGCCCGGCTCCAGCCCGGAGAGCGGGTGCTGATCACCGGAGGGTCCGGCGGCGTATCCACGGCGGCCATCCAGATCGCTCGGCGGGCGGGCGCGCAGGTGTTCGTGGTCACCAGTGGCGGCGACAGCGTGGAGCGGGTGCGCGCGCTGGGGGCGCACGTGGTCTTCGACCGTCTGGAGGGTCCGTGGGGCAAGGCCCTCTGGGCCGAAACCGGCAAGCGCGGCGTGGACGTGGTGCTGGACTCGGTGGGGCAGGCGCTCTGGCCCGATCTGCTGCGGGCGCTGGCCCCCTACGGGAGACTGGTGACCTACGGCGGAACCACGGGCCCCGAGGGAGCGACCTCCATCCCGCTCGTGTTCTGGAAGCAGCTGTCGATTCTGGGGAGCACCATGGGGACGCCCGCCGACTTCCGTCGCGTGATGGATCTGGTGTTCCGCGGGGAGCTGTCACCGGTCATCCACGACGTGCTTCCGCTCCGCGAGGCCCGCGCTGCCCACGAGACGCTGGAAGCAGGCCACGTGTTCGGGAAGATCGTCCTGATACCGGAAGACGACTGAGTGGAAGGGAGCCAGCGGGTGGATGGGAGCGTGCGAGTGGATGGGAGCGTGCGAGTGGAAGGGAGCGTGCGCGCGGAACGGAGCGTGCTCAAGTGGATCTGACTGAAGCCCAACGGCAGGTGGACGCCTGGATCTCCCAGTTCGAGGAGGGCTATTGGCCGCCGCTCGCCAACCTCGCTCGTTTGATCGAGGAGGTGGGTGAGTTGGGGCGAGAGCTGAACCACCGGTTCGGACACAAGCCCAAGCGCGCGGACGAGGAGGAACAGGATCTGGCCCTGGAGTTGGGCGACGTGCTCTTCGTGTTGATCACGCTCGCCAACTCGCAGGGCATCGACCTGAGCGACGCCCTGTCGCGTGTGCTGGAGAAGTACCGGGTGCGCGACAGCGATCGTTGGACCCGCAAGAGCGAGTGAGCGCAGCGCGAGCGCGCTCCCTGCCCCGCCCCCATGTGCCAGGGGCCGGCGGGTGAGCATCCTCCTGGCGCTTCTCCCCTGGATCCTGGTGGGGGTGGTGAGCGCGCTGCGCCTTCGTGATCCCGAGCGCCTCGCCGGTGCAGCGCCAGGCGCTCCGGCGCCGTCGGTGAGCGTGATCGTTCCGGCGCGCAACGAGTCCGTCAGCATCGAAGAGTGCGTGGCGAGCCTGCTCGCGACCCACTATCCGAATGTCGAGGTGATCGTGGTGGACGACCGCAGCACCGACGACACCGCGGACAAGGTGCGGACGTTCGGCGCGGATCCCCGGCTGCGGCTGATCGAGGGCCGCCCGCTTCCGGGCGGCTGGTTCGGAAAGCCCTGGGCGTGCTGGCAAGGCGCGGAGCAGGCGAGGGGTGAGCTGCTGCTCTTCACCGACGCGGACACCTGGCACGGTCCCGGCTTGCTGGCAGATGCGGTCCACGAACTGGCGGCCAGTGGGGCGGATGCGCTTACGCTGCTCGGAGATCAGCGCACAGAGACGTTCTGGGAGCGCGTGGTGCAGCCCCAGATCTTCGTGCTGATCGCCGGGCGTTATCCCAACCTGCGGAAGCTCTACGCTCGACCGCTCTCCGATCCAGCGCGCTGGGATCTGGCGATCGCCAACGGGCAGTTCATCCTGGTGCGTCGCGAGGTCTACGACGCCATCGACGGGCACCGTGCGGTCAAGGCGGAGGTGGTCGAAGACGTCCGTCTGGCCCAGACGCTGGTGAAGGCCGGGCACGGGTTCCTGCTGCGCGAAGCACGCGGTCGTTTCGCCACCCGCATGTACCGCTCGCTGAGCGGACTCGTGGAAGGATGGACCAAGAACCTGTGGACCGGCAGTCGCCAATCGGTGGCGAGTCCGCTCGGTCGGTTTCTGCTCCCGCTCGCGGTGTTCACGCAGACGGTGCTGTGGGTGCTGCCCGCGGTGGCGGCGGCGGCCGCGCTCGCGGGAATGGGTGGACCGGCGTTCCACATATGGGCCTACGCGGCCTTCGGCTTCGTGGCGCTGTTCTGGGGAGCGGCCAGTGCGCGCTTCGGCATTCCCTGGATCTACGGGTTGGCCGCGCCCGTGGGCGCGGCCATGACGGTGCGGATCCTGTTCAGGAGCTGGGTACGGGGTTCGCGAATCGAATGGAAGGGGAGGCGATACGGGTCGGCCAAAGGTGAGGCTTGACCGAGGGTGGCGACGCCTCCCTGCCCGCACCACGCCGCCGCTTCCGTCCAAGGCCCGCTCTAGGCGGTTCCCAACGACACCTCCACCGCCGCCCGCTCGATGCATTGGACCCAGTCCTTGACGGCGGAGCCCCTCAACACGGCCGTGCCGGAGGTCACTTCGTAGATGAGTTGGAGGGTCCAGGACTCCGTGACCGTCAGTCCATTGGGGGCTACCGCCGAGGCGGACCCGTTGAATGACCGTGTCGCGGCGTTCCATTCCCCCATCACGGTGAAGCCGTCCGGCGCGACGAAGCCGATCTGCGCCTGTTCCCCGCTGACAGCCCCCTTCATGACGGTGAAGGGTACGGTGACCGGCTGCCAGGCACCGCTTCCACAGGTGTTTCCCTCGTCCGTGAACAGGATCTGCACCGGGCCATCGAGGCTGTAGCAGCGCACATCGAGCCGCACCTCGCCCGCGCGTGCGTCTACGTTCCCGTCTGGACACGCCGCCGCCGGGACGCCGGCTACGCGCACCGCATAGGTTCCCGCGGAAGGCAGCTCCACCCGGAACTGTCCCTGCCCGTCGGTGGTGCCCGCGTAGGTGCCACCGCTGCCGACGAAGCTGAGCGTAGCATTGGGGAAGTCGACACCGTCCAACTGGAGTACTCCGACGAAGCTGAGGAAGTCCGCAATGAGCGGTGAGTCCGAGCACGCTCCGATCCCGAAGGACGCGAGAACGAAGGCGCCTGCAAGGGTCCATCGACGGGCGCGGGGGTGGATGCCGATCGAGTGCGCGGGCCAAGCGGTCATGGGAGGCCTCCCGGTGGCTGGCGTTGCTGGTTGCCGAGCCGTCGCACCACGAGCGGCTCTGAACGCAACGCCGGGAACCGGCGCCAAACCGGTCACCGGGGTCGCCCGAGGCTCGGGTGGGGGAGGCCTCCGAAGGTCCGGGGGGCGAATGGGAGCGCCTGCTACGTCTCTTGCGAACGGATCAGGGAGGCGATCCGCAGGGCCCGTTGCACGAAGCCCGTGAGATCGGCGGGCTTCGCGCGCGCGGTGCGGAACAGGAGCGCGCCCGCCACCGCTTCCGCCTCGACCTCCTCCAACTCCAGCTGCTCGAGCAGCCGCGGGTGGAAGGTCCCTCGAATGGCGGTTTCGTCCTCGCCTTGCAGCAGGTAGCGCTTGGAGAAAGAAAGATGGGAATGGAAATCGATATCGCCGCCGCTCAGTCGATCGAGCAACCCCTCGCGACGCAGACGGAACGTGGGCACGCCGAATCCGGACCAGCGGAGCCGGAGCCCGGAGAGCATGCTCACCTCGCCGGCCACGGAGACGTTGAGGTCGAACAGCAGGACGTCGAACCCGTCGCTCGACCCTCGAAAGAGCCGGGTCACCTCACCCCCGCTGCCGAACCCGAAGAGGTCGGAGGCGAGCAGCGTGCGTGCCTCGGCGCGCTTGGCTGCCGGGTCCGGCGTCAGACCTAGAGAGCGGGCCACCGCTTCGACGTCGTCGTCGCGTCGACGCTCGTGGCGGCCCCAGGCAGCGACGGCCCCCCAGATCAGGCCGCCCGCCAGGGCGAACGAGAGCAGTACGGCAAAGACGATGAGCATGAGCGGGTTGCGTGGGCGGAGACGGGTCCTCGTCCACCACGCGTAGCCCGCGATCCGCGGGGCTCACGCCACACGTCCACGACGGGGTTGGGGCCCGCGCCCCCGCCCACTTCAGGACTGCTGCGCGTCGCCTCCCGCCGGGTCGAGCAGCTCCAACGTGGCGAGCGCCATGACCTTCGCCGACGTGACCATGTCGGCGACGGCGCACGATTCGTCCGGTTGGTGTGCCTGCTCCAGCGCCCCCGGTCCGTAGGCGACGCAGTGCTCCACGCCGGCGATGCGGGCCACGTGCTTCTGATCGTAGGTGCCGGGACTGGCCACGCGTCGGGCGGCACGTCCGACCACACTGGACACCGCAGCTTCCAGCGCCCGAATCACCGGTGAGTCGTCCGGCGCGCGCGTGGGCTCCACCACCAGCAGGTCCGTGAGCTCGTAGCGCCGCTCGGGGTCTTCCGCGCAGAGGCGGTCCAACACGCCCTGCACTTCGGCGCGCACGTCCTCGATGCGCTCTTCGGGAAGAAAGCGCCGGTCGAAGACCGCTTCGGCGCGGTCCGCCACGCAGGGGCTCTGCCGGGGGATGTCCGAGCCCGACTCCGGGTCGATCTGGCCGCCCTGGATGGAGTTCACGTTGAGCGATCCGTGGCGAGCGCCCTCCGGCACCACGGGCATGGTGGTGCTGCGCGCCTGGATGGCCGGGATCAGATCGCGCTGGACCGCCGCCAGCAGCGCGGCGAGGTCGTCGATGGCACTCCGTCCCAGGAACGGCATGCTGCCGTGGGCGATGTGTCCGAGCGCTGTGATGCGGAACCAGTAGACGCCGCGGTGGCCGACGCAGATGCGGTCCACGCCGAACGGCTCCGGGATGATGACGTACGTGGGCCGCTGCCCCCCGATGCGCCCCAGCTCGGCCAGATGCGCCACTCCCGCGAACCCGCCGCTCTCCTCGTCCACGGTGCCGCTCACCTCCATGCGGCCGGGATGGTCGGGGAAGGCGTCGCGCACCGCGGCGGCCGCGTAGAGGGCGGCGGCCAGTCCTGCCTTCATGTCGGCGCTGCCCCGCCCGTAGAGCCGTCCCTCCCGGATCAGCCCGCCGAACGGATCGACGGTCCACCCGTCTCCGGCGGGCACCACGTCGAAGTGGCCGTTCAGATGCACGCAGGGTCCGCCGTTTCCGCCCAGGCTGCCCAACACGTTGATGCGGGGCCACTCGGCCGTGTGCTCGGGACGCCCCTCGGCCTCGAGCAGCTCCACCGCGAAGCCCAAGTGCCGCATCCGTTCGGCCAGCAGCTCGGCGCAGTCCTGGTACCGCTCCCCTGGAGGGTTGATGGTCGGGATCCGCACCAGCTCCTGAGCCAGCGTCACCATGGCGTCGGCGTGCGCGTCCACGGCGGCCAGTACCCGAGCGGTGCGCGCCGAGCGGCCTTCGCTATGTTGGGGCGGCTGGACGCGGCTCATGCCCGCTGGGATCCCTGGGAACGGAGGCGGAGGATGATCGGTTCGCGCGCGCTCACGGCGTTGGCGCTGGCCGCCGGGTTGCTGCCCGGGGCGTGCTCGGCGCAAGGCGCCACGGGTGCGGACGAACATGTCCTGGTCGACGGCCTGGAGCTAGGGCACTACACGCTGACCGGACGTCCCACCGGGTGCACGGTGATCCTGGCACGCGAGGGCGCCACCGGTGGCGTGGACGTGCGCGGCGGCGCACCCGGCACGCGTGAGACCGACCTGCTCGACCCGGTCAACACGGTGGAGAAGGTCAATGCCGTGTTCCTGTCCGGTGGGAGTGCCTACGGACTCGACGTGGGCACCGGTCTGATGCGCTGGTTGGAAGAGCGGGATATCGGGTTCCGCGTGGGGACGGGCGTGGTGCCCATCGTGGTGGGGGCCATCCTGTTCGACCTGGGCGTGGGAGAGGATTCCTCCATCCGGCCGGGCGCGGACTGCGGCTACCGTGCGGCGGACGCTGCTTCCGCCCGCGGAGCGGAGCAGGGCAGCGTGGGCGCCGGCGCGGGCGCGACGGTGGGCAAGTCGCGTGGTATGGCGGGCGCCATGAAGGGCGGCATCGGCATCGCCTCCATCACGCTGCCGAGCGGGTTGCAGGTGGCGGCGGTGGTGGCGGTCAACGCGGTCGGCGACGTGGTCGATCCGGCCACCGGAGAGGTGGTCGCGGGCGTGCGCGGCGAGGACGGCCGGCTGCTCGATGCGCGTAGCCTGCTCAGACAGGGTGCCACGCCCGTGAGTGGCGCGGCGGCCAACACCACCATCGGACTCGTCGCCACCAATGCCACGCTCACCAAGGCGCAGGCCACCAAGGTGGCGCAGATGGCGCAGGACGGGTTGGCACGCGCCATCTATCCGGCCCACACGCCGAGTGATGGAGACGCGATCTTCTCGCTCGCGACCGGCCGTCTCAGCGGCGACGCGTCCGTGTCCACCATCGGCGCGTTGGCAGCGGATATGGTGACCGAGGCCATCCTCTCCGCCATCCGGCAGGCCACGGGGCTTCCCGGGCTGCCCGCGGCCTCGGAGCTGGCGCAGTCGCGGTGATGACTCGATGAGCGTCCAGGTCGGGCTGCTGCTCGCCTACGCGGCGGCGCTGACGGCGTTGGGTGTCTGGATCGGCCGGCGCGTGAAGGGCTCGGGCGGCTTCTTCGTCGCCGACCGCAAGCTGGGCGCGCTTCTGCTGTTCTCCACGATCCTGGCGGCCAACATCGGCGCGGGCTCCACGGTGGGCGCCGCCGGACTCGGCTACCGCGACGGACTGGCCGCCTGGTGGTGGGTGGGCTCGGCCGGGATCGGTACGCTGGCGCTGGCGTGGTGGGTGGGGCCGCGCATCTGGCGCGTGGCTACCCAGCAGGGCCACCTCACCGTGGGCGACTTCCTGGACGCGCGTTACGGCCCGTCGGTGCGTGGGCTGATCGCGGTGCTGCTCTGGCTGGGCACGTTGGCGGTGCTCGCGGGCCAGCTCATTGCCATGGCGGAGATCTTCGACGTGGTGGGCGGTGCGCCGCGCTGGGTGGGCGCGTTGGTGGGTGGCGTTGTGGTCACCGCCTACTTCGCGGCGGGCGGGCTGGTCTCCTCTGCCTGGGTGAACCTGGTGCAGCTCGTGGTCCTGGTGGTCGGCTTCGCCGTCGCGCTGCCCTGGGCGTTGAGCGGGGTGGGCGGGTGGGCCGGCCTGGTGGCGTCGGCACCGGCGGACGCGCCCGACTACTTGCACTTCTGGCAAGGAGGCGGATCCGGTTGGATCTACCTCGCGCTCCTCGGCCCCGCGTTCATCGTCTCGCCGGGGCTGGTGCAGAAGGTCTACGGAGCGTTGGACGAGCGGGCCATCAAGCTGGGGCTCACCGCCGCTGCGGTCGCGCTGATGCTGTTCGCGTTCATCCCGCCGCTGCTCGGCATGATCGCGCACGCGCACGATGCCGGGTTGGTCCGTAGAGAGCAGGCGCTCCCCTTCGTGCTGACCCAGGCGCTGCCCCCCGCGCTCGGCATGATGGCACTGGCCGCGGTGTTCTCCGCGGAGGTCAGCTCGGCGGACGCCGCGCTGTTCATGCTTTCCACCTCGCTCTCCAAGGATCTCTACAAGCGCTTCGCCCGACCGGACGCGAGCGACGCCGAGGTGCTGAAGGTGGCCCGCCTGGCTGCGACCGCGGGCGGAGTGTTGGGCGTGGCGCTGGCCATCCTGTTGCCCTCTGTGATCACCTCCCTCACGCTCTTCTACTCGCTGCTCAGTGTGAGCCTGTTCGTTCCGGTGGTGGCTGGTCTGCACACGCGCCGCCCTGGTGTGGAGGAGGCCCTCTCCGGCATCGGCGCCGGCATCGCCGCGCTGATCGCCGTGCGCTTGGCCGCGCCCGCGGGGGCGTCGGCCTGGATGGATCCCACGCTCATCGGCATCGTCACGTCCGCCGTCGTGTTCCTGCTCGTCGCTCGGTTCCGCACAACTGGAAGGAGAAGCACCGCATGAAGGACCTGTTTCGCATGGACGGCCGCACCGCGGTGGTGTTCGGAGCCGGAGCCGGCATTGGCGAGGCCATCGCGGAAGGCGTGGCCGCGCAGGGCGCTTGGGTCCTGTGCGCGGACCAGCACGAGGACGCGGCCCGGCGCACGGCCGAGCGCATCGGCGCGTCGGGCGGGTCCGCCGGCTGGCGCGCCGTGGACGTGATGGATTCGGCGGCCGTGGCCGAGACCCTGGCAGACGTGCGTCGCGAGCGTGGCTCCCTGGACGCCGTGCTCAGCACACCCGGCGTGAACGTGCGCAAACCCCTGCTCGACTACACCGACGAGGAATTCGACCGGGTGATCGGACTCAACCTCAAGGGCGGCCTCAACGTGTTGCGCGCCGCCGGTCGTATCATGGCCGAGCAGGGCTCCGGAAGCATGGTGTTGTTCTCGTCCATCCGTTCCGTGGTGGTGGAGCCCGGGCAGGGGGTCTACGCGGCCACCAAAGCGGGCATCGTGCAGATGGTGCGGGCCCTGGCCGCGGAGCTGGGCCCCAAGGGCGTGCGTGTCAACGCCATCGCGCCTGGCGTGGTGGACACCCCGCTGACGGCGCCCATCAAGTCCAAGCCGGCGTGGTACCAGGCCTACGCGGACCGTTCCATCCTGAAGCGCTGGGCGCGGCCCCAGGAGATGGTGGGGCCGGCCGTGCTGCTGGTCTCCGACGCGGGCAGCTACATCACGGGCAGCGTGCTGTTCGCCGATGGCGGCTGGACCGCGGTGGATGGACGCTTCGATCCGGGGCTGTAACGGATGCGGATCGTATTGCTTCCTGGTGACGGCGTGGGGCCCGAAGTCCTGGACGCCGTGCAGCTCGTGCTCGAGGCCGTGGCGAGCGATGCGTCGGTCCAGACGCTCCCGATCGGGTATGCCGCCATCCTGTCGGAGGGCGGTGCCCTACCGGACCGCACGTTGGAGGGCTGCCGCGCCGCGGACGCCATTCTGCTCGGCGCCGTGGGCGATCCGCGTGAGGAGGGCCTCCCGCCCGCCCAGCAGCCGGTGGCCGGTCTGCTGCGCCTGCGGCGCGAGCTGGGCTGCTATGCCAACCTGCGCCCCGTGCGCGTGCCCGAGGCGCTGCTCCAGTTCTCCCCATTCCGCGCCGACGCGGTGCGGGGAACCGATCTGATCATCGTGCGCGAGCTCACGGGTGGCCTCTACTACGGCGAGCCCCGCGGCATCGAGCCCGACGGCAGCTCCGCCTGGAACACCATGCGCTACAGTGTGGAGGAGATCGAGCGCGTGGTGCGACTGGGAGCGGAGCTGGCCGATGGACGACGCGGCCGCCTCACCTCGGTGGACAAGTCCAATGTGCTGGAGGTCTCCCGTCTCTGGCGCGACGTGGCCAACCGCGTGGCGGACGAGTTCCGGGACGTGCACTTCGAGAACATGCTGGTGGACCGCACCGCCATGGAGCTGGGCGTGCGGCCCACCCACTTCGACGTGTTGGTCATGGGCAACCTGTTCGGCGACATCCTGAGCGATCAGGCAGGCGCCCTGCCCGGCTCACTCGGGCTGTTGGGCTCGGCCAGCCTGGGGGGTGTCACCGACCTGTACGAGCCCGTGCACGGCTCCGCGCCCGACATCGCCGGGCAAGGCGTGGCCAATCCAGCCGGGATGATCCACTCCCTGGCGCTCATGCTGCGCTATTCCTTCGCGCGCGAGGATGCGGCCCAGGCGGTGGAGCAGGCGTTGGACCAGGCCTTCGCGGACGGGTTCCGCACGGCAGACCTGGTGCCCCGCGACGGAGAGGCCCAGCGGCGGCCGGTGCCGTGCGCAGCCTTTGCGCAGGCGGTGGCCGAACGCATCGAAGTCGACTGAGTCTCGGGTGGCCGCCTCGTTGGAGGACCGGATCCGCGAGCAGGCCCGCCTGCTCGGCTTCAGCGCGGCTGGGATCGCCGACGTGCAGCCCAGCGCACACCGGGAGGCGTACGAAGACTGGGTGGCCGCCGGCCACCATGGAGAGATGGCGTACCTCGAACGAGAGGACGCCCGCCAGCGCCGCTACGACCTGAGCAGGACGCTGGACAGTGTGCGCTCGGCCATCGTGGTGGCGCACGACTACGGCGACCCTGACGGAGGGGAGGTCGCGCCCGCGGATCGGGCCATCATTGCCCGCTATGCCCGCGGTCGAGACTACCACAAGGTGATGAAGGCCAAGCTGCTGGCGCTTCACCGTTGGTTGGAGCAGGAGGTGGGCGGCACGGTCGCGGGCCGCGCCTACGTGGACACGGGCCCTTTGCTCGAGCGCGAGCTGGGCCTTCGGGCCGGGCTCGGTTGGTTCGGTCGCAACACCATGCTGATCCATCCGCGCCGTGGCTCGTACTTCTTCCTGGGCGTGTTGCTGGTCGTCCTGGAGCTCGAGCCGGCTGCGGAGCCGGTGCGCGACCACTGCGGGACGTGTCGGGCCTGTCTGGACGGATGTCCCACGGGCGCGCTGCTGGGCCGAGACGAGCACGGCGCACCTCGCATGGATGCGCGGCGCTGTATCAGCTACCTGACCATCGAGCACCGCGGACCGATTCCGCTCGAGCTACGCTCCGCGATCGGCAACCGCGTGTTCGGGTGCGACATCTGCCAGGAGGTGTGCCCGTTCAACGTGCGGTTTGCCGGGAAGACGTCGGAGCCTGCCTACGCGGCGCGAGGGCCCGCAGAGCGGCCGTTCGGTGTCGAGCCGCATGCGGCCGGAGACCTTGCCGCGGCAACGCGGGGGCGCGGGCACGCGCTTCCGGGCACCGTGGCCCCGCCGCTGGTCGACCTCCTGCGCATGACACCGGAGCAGTGGGATGCGTTCACACGGGGCTCCGCCATCCGCAGAGCCGGGTACACGGGGTTGCGGCGGAACGCAGCGATTGCGATGGGGAACTGGCTTGCCAACAGTGACCGACCCGACCCGGAGGCGGTGAGCGAGCTGGTGGCGGCGCAGTCGGATGCGGACGGGGTGGTGGCGGAGGCCGCAGCGTGGGCCTTGGCGCAAACAGCATAGTCCACACACACACAGGACCAAAATGAACGAGCCGCTGGACGAGATCGCCGTGCGGGTGCTCGGCGCCCTGATGGAGAAGGAGCTCGTCACTCCCGATAACTATCCGCTCACGCTCAACGCCCTGGTGGCGGCCTGCAACCAGACCTCGAGCCGGGATCCGGTCATGTCGCTGGACGAGGAGACCGTGCGCCGCGCGCTGGAGCGCCTCTCCAAGCGGTCGCTCGCACGGGGGATCCACCGGGGCGCTCGCGCGATGCGGTACCGCGAGGAGATGGGGGAGCGGCTGCATCTGCACCGTCCCGAGCTGGCCGCGCTCTCCGTGTTGCTGCTCCGTGGCGCGCAGACGGCGGGCGAGATCCGGACCCGCACGGCCCGGGCGTTCGAGTTCGTGGACCCGAGCCATGTGGAGATCACGCTCGACTCACTCGCAGCCCTGGATCCACCGCTGGTCACCGCACTCCCCAAGCGGCCAGGGCAGAAGGACGTCCGCTACATGCACCTCCTGGCGGGTCCCCCTTCGGAGGACGCTCCCACGGAGGAGGCGAGCCCAAGAGCAGGGCCCCGACCCCAGGAGGGGACTCCCGGCCGGACTCCTGCGCCCACCTCCTCGACGACCGACCGGGTCGAGGCGCTGGAGCAGGAGGTCGGCGCCCTGCGCGAGGAAGTGGCCGAGCTGCGGGCGGAGCTCCACGCCTTCCGAGAGCAGTTCGAGTAACGAGGCTGCCCTTGCACTCCGCTCCCTCTGTCCTTATACTGAACCATATGGTTCAATATAAGACGGCCCAGCTCGATGCCTCGTTCGCCGCGCTCTCGGATCCCACGCGACGTGGCATTCTGGAGCGGCTGGGGCGTACGGACGCTTCGATAACGGACCTTGCCGAGACGTTCCAGATGACCCTCACGGGCATCAAGAAGCACGTCGTCGTCCTGGAGCGGGCGGGGCTCGTTACGACGGCGAAGGTTGGGCGCGTGCGGACCTGTAGGCTGGGCCAACGCAGGCTGGAGGCGGAGACGGCCTGGATCGAGCGCTACCGTCAACTCTGGGTCGAACGCTTCGACGAAGTGGACAAGATCGTTGACGAGCTGAAAGAGAGGGAACAGTCGATGCACGCAAACCGAGAACGTGAGACATCCCCATGAAGAACCCCACGACCCTGGAACGAACCTCTGAGCGTGAGCTCGTCATCACCCGTACGTTCAACGCCCCCGCGCGCGTGGTCTTCGAGGCATGGACCAAGCCTGAGCTGCTCAAGCGTTGGTGGACGCCGAAGTCGTTCGGGATATCGTTCGTGTCTTGCGAGGCCGATGTCCGTACCGGGGGGACCTACCGCTTCGTGTTCAGTCACCCCGACTTCGAACAGCCCATGGCGTTCTTCGGTCGGTACGTCGAGGTGACGCCTCACTCGCGCATCGTCTGGACGAACGAGGAGGGCGCCGACGGTGCCCTTACCACTGTGACCTTCGAGGAAAAAAGCGGCACCACACTCCTGGTCCTGCACGAACTCTATCCCTCGAAGCAGGCCCTCGACGACGCGATCGCATCCGGAAGCTCCGGCGCGGCCGGCGAGCAGTTCAACGAGCTGGACGAGGTTCTAGCCACGTTGGTGAGCTCATGAGCACCGGCCAGGCCCCCTGTCGAGAAACGGGCCTGCCGTTCGACGTGTACGTAGGAGGGCAGGCGCCCTCCCCGTGCCGATGGCGGCCGGCCGATCTGCCCGCACTGGACCTTCACTCCGGATAGACCACCATGCGGTATGCCTTCCGTTCGCTGCTCAAGACGCCCGGCTTCTCGGCGCTGGTCGTGCTCACGCTCTCGCTCGGGATCGGGGCCACCACCGCCGTGTTCTGCGTCTTCCGCGGGGTGCTCCTGCGGCCGCTTCCCCACGAAGGCGGCGACCAGATCGTCTACGTACAGCAGTCGGCGGCCCGAGCGGGGATGGAGGACGTGAAGTTCTCCGTGCCGGAGATCATCGACTTCCGTGAAGGCGTCGACGCCCTGGACGAGATCGCCGAGTACTCGGCCATGCCGTTCACGATGCTGGGGACCGACCGGCCGACTGAAGTGCAAGCGGGCGTGGTCAGTGCCAATTACTTCGACGTGATGGGCCTGAGCCCGGTGCTGGGCCGGGTGCTGGGCCCGGGAGACTCCGGCGCCGCCGCAGACCCCGTCATGGTCCTCACCTGGGATTACTGGCGCCGTGCCTTCGGTCAGGACCCGTCCGTCCTGGGGCGCAGCGTGGAGATGAACGGTCGCTCCACCACCATCGTCGGTGTGGTGGAGCCCGCGCCCGCGTTCCCCGGCCAGACGGACGTGTTCGTGAACATCGTCACCAGTCCGCACCACATGGGCGCGGAGATGGTGCACGGCCGTTCCCACCGGATGGACGACGTGTTCGGGCGACTGGCACCGGGCTCGACCCTCGACGCGGCCCGCAGCGAGCTGGAGCTGGTGGCCACCCGGATGTACGCCGACTACCCGGACAACTACGATCCGGCGGCGGGCTACGAGTTGAGCGTCACCCCACTGCGCGAAGCGCTGGTGTCCAAGGCGCGCATCACGCTCTATCTGCTCATGGCAGCGGCAGGTCTGTTGCTGCTGGTGACCTGCGCCAACGCGGCCAACCTGGTGTTGACTCGCAACCTGCGCCGCGACCGCGAGTTCGCGGTCCGCTGGGCCCTGGGGGCCGGACGCGCGGGCCTGCGCCGCATCCTGCTCACCGAGTGCGGCATCCTGGCGGGGGCGGGTGCAGTGCTGGGGTTGGGGTTCGCCTACCTGGGGCTGGGCCTCCTGGTGAGCTTCGCGGGTCGCTTCACCACGCGGGCCAGCGAGATCCAGATGGATCCGGTGGTCCTGATCTTCACCACCTTGGTGGCGTGTCTGGCGGCGGTGGCGTTCGCCTTCGCGCCGGGGCTGGGCGGCCAAGAGGGTGGTGCCGCCCTCACGCGCTCGGGCACGCGCACCACACGAGGCGGTCGTCGACTGCAGCGTGGGTTGGTGGTCGCGCAGGTGGCGGCCAGCGTCACCGTGCTGACCGCAGCCGGGCTCCTGGGGCGCACGCTCCTGGTGCTCAACGCCGTGGATCCGGGCGTGAAGGTGGAGAACACGCTCACGCTGGAGGCGCCGTCCACTCTGGAAGGCCAGGTGCCCGACCAGGTCGTGGCGCTGCAGGAGGAGATGGCGCGGCGCATCGCCGCGCTTCCCGGCGTGCAGAACGTGGGGGTGGGCCTCAGCGTTCCGCTGCGCGGCAACCAGGTGAAGCTGGAGATCAAGGCGGAGGGGCGGCCCGTTGCGCCCGGTGAGCCCATCCCGCTGGCCGAGTACCGCACCGCCACCCCCGACTTCTTCGACGCAGCCGGCATGAGCATCCTGACGGGCCGCGGGTTTGCTGCGACAGACGAAGCGGGCAGCGCGCGCGTGGCCATCATCAACCAGGCGCTCGCCGAGCGGCTGTTCGGCGACGACGACCCCTTGGGTCGGCGGGTCACCTGGACCGGAGAGGTGCTTTCCGCCATCGGCATGCAGGAGGACTGGCGCACGATCGTGGGCGTGGTGAGCAACACCCGCGACGACGGTCCGGACCAGCCACCGCCTCCCACCCTGTACCAGCCCCTCACCCAGAACGACCTGGCCTACTACCCGGGCGCGTTCGTGATCCGGGGTGAGGGAGCGCCCGCGCTCGGCGCCGAGGTGCAACGCATCATCAACGAGATGGCACCGGCGGCGCCGGTGTTGCGCATCGCCACGCTCGAGGAGATCCGCCAGGAGAAGATCGCCGCCGAGCGCCTGAACACGTTCCTGGTGGGAATGTTGGGGCTGGTGGCGCTGGTGATCGCCGCCGTGGGGTTGGCCGGTGTGCTTTCCTTCCTGGTGAGCGAGCGCACCGCCGAGATCGGCATCCGCATGAGCCTGGGAGCAGACGCGCGCCAAGTCCTGGGCATGGTGCTCTGGGATGGCGCTCGCCTGCTGCTGGCGGGCAGCGTGCTGGGCCTGCTGGGTTCGCTGGCGGTGACGCGCCTTCTGCAAGGACTGCTCTACGGGACGGAGGCGGGCGACCCGCGCACGCTGGGGGTGGTGCTGTTGGTGATGGCGGCGGTCGGCTTGATGGCCACGGCCGGCCCGGCGCTGCGCGCGGCGCGAGTGGATCCGCTGGTGGCCATCCGGCAGGAGTGACGGGCCTCGGCTCGGTACGTCCTAGTCGTTCTCGCCCTCGCTCATCGCCTCGCGCAGCCGCGCACGGCGCGCCATCAGCATGGGCGCGCCCAGGCTGGCCGCGGCCAACACCCAAAGCGTGATGGCGATCGGAGAGCTGAACAGGATGCCCCAGTCGCCACCGGACAGGAACATGGCGCGGCGCAGGCTCTTCTCCATCAGCGGGCCCAGCACCAGACCCAGAATCACGGGCGCCAGCGGCATGCCCGCCTTGCGCATGGCATACCCCACCACGCCGAAGCCCGTCATGAGCACCAGATCGAACGCACTCTGGTTCACGGCGTAGACGGCCACGAACGAGAGCGCGGCCACGGCGGGCAGGAGGAACCAGCGCGGCACCGTGAGCGCGCGGACGAAGACGCCCACCAGGGGAAGGTTGAGGAGCAGCAGGAAGACGTTCCCCACGTACATGGATGCGGCCAGGCCCCAGAACAGGTCCGGCTCCTCGGTGATGAGGAGCGGACCGGGCGTGACGCCCAACCCAAGGAGCGCGCCCAACAGCACCGCGGTGGTGCCGCTCCCGGGCACACCCAGCGTGAGGAGCGGGATCATGGCTCCGTTGGCAGCCGCGTTGTTGGCCGACTCGGGCGCGGCCACACCACGGATGTCGCCCTTGCCGAACGTCCCCTCCCGGTCGGACACCCGCTGCTCGGTGGAGTAGGCGAGGAACGATGCGATGGTGCCGCCGGCGCCGGGCAACACGCCCACCAGGAAGCCGAGCACGCTGCCGCGGATCATGGCTCCCAACGACGTGACGAACTCCTTCATGGTGATCATCACGCGACCAAAGGAGCTGGTCACCGCCTGGCCGCGGTCGGTGTCCTCCAGCAGCTGCAGCACCTCGCTCACGGCGAAGAGACCGATGGTCACCACCACGAAGTCCATCCCGTCCAGCAGCTTGATCTGCCCGAACGTGAAGCGGGGCACCGAGCTGTTGGGGTCGAGCCCCACCGTGGCCAGCAGAAGGCCGAAGGCCGTGGCCGCCAGACCCTTGATCAGCGTGCCACTCGACAAGCTCGAGAGCGCGGCGAAGGCGAAGACCATGAGCGCGAAGTATTCGGCCGGCCCGAAGCGGATGGCCCACTCCGCCAGCAGGGGCGCGAAGAGCACCAGAAAGAAGATCGAGACGGTGCCACCGAAGAACGACGCGATGGCCGCCATGGCCAGCGCCGGCCCGCCCCGCCCCTGTCGGGTCATGGCGTTGCCGTCCAGCGCCGTCACCACCGCCGATGCCGTACCCGGCACGTTGAGCAGGATGGTGCTGATGGAGTTGCCGTACTGGGAGCCGTAGTAGATCCCGGCCATCAGGATGAGCGCGGACTCCGGGCTCATGCCGGTGGCGAAGGTGAGCGGGATGAGGATGGCGATGGCGTTGATGGGACCGATGCCCGGGAGCATGCCCACGAACGTGCCCACCAGCACGCCCACGAAGGCCAACAGCAGGTTCACCGGCTGGAGCGCTACACCGAAGCCCCCCACGAGGTGGGTCAGCGCATCCATAGGGCCTCCCACACGCTGCCCAAGGGAAGGTCGAGCCCCAATGCCCACACGAAGAGGTACCAGAGCACAGCGGAAAGCGCCGTGGCGGCGCCCAGGCTCTTGAGCCAGGGCCCGTCGAAGAGCACGGAGAGCACCGTGACCGTCAGCGTGGTAGCCACCACGAAGCCCAGTGGCGCCAGCAGCGCAGCATACACGCCGAACATGGTCACCGCGCCGGCCATGCGCAGCAGCACCGCGCGCTGCGGCCAGCTTCCCGTGGTCCCCGGACGGGCCAGCAAAAGGATGCCTGAGACCACGAACACGGCTGCGGAGAGCAGCGGAAGGGCCTTGGGCCCCACCGGGTCGGTGAGGAAGAGGACGTTGAAGGTGGTGGCCTCGGCGCCTACGGCCAGTCCCAGCAGCACGAGCGTCAGACCCGTGACACGGTCGGTGCGTGTGGACGCCGTCACCGGATCAGTCCGATCTCCCGCGACATCTCGCGGAAGTCACGCACCTGCTGCTTCACGAACGCGTCGAACTCGTCGCCCACCATGGCGTACGGCTCCCAGCGGTTCTGTCTGCGGGCCGCCTCCCACTCGGGCGTCGCCGCCAATCGCGTGAAGACGTCCACCCATTCCCGGTAGCGCTCGTCGCTGATGCCACCCGGCGCGAAGAAACCGCGCCAGGTCACCCAGTCCACCTCCACGCCCGCTTCGCGCGCCGTGGCGACGCCTTCGAGGACGCCTCCCAGGCGGTGCGGTGCCATCACCGTGATCGGACGCATGCGGCCGGCTTGCACCTGCCCCAGGATCTCCGACACCTCGCCGCTGAACACCTGTACGAATCCACCGAGCAGGGCGGTCATGGCCTCGCCGCCACCGTCGAAGGGCACGTAGCGGATGGAGCGTGGGTCGAGGCCGGCCCGGTGGGCCAGCAGGAGCACCTTCATGTGGTCCTGACCCGCCGCGGCGCTTCCTCCGCTCACGGCGATGCTCGTGGGGTCGGCGCGCCAGGCGGCCAGCAGGTCGCCCAGGTTCTGCCAGGGAGCGTCGGCGGCGACCGCCAACACGCCGTACTCGGCTCCCACCGCGCCCACCCACCGGACATCGTCCTCGGTGAGGCGTCCCCACTGCCCTTGGCCGAGGAGAAGCGTGGTGCCGGGGCTGGCCGCGAACAGCACATCCGGATCTTCGTTGCGCTGGGCCACCGCGTGGGCGTAGGCCACGCCACCACCGGCACCGGGCATGTTCAGGGTGCGCACGGCACCCGGGCTCAGGCCCAGCTCTCCCATGACCAGACCCGCCGAGCGGCAGGTCCGGTCCCACCCGCCGCCGACATTGGCGGGGGCGATGCACTCCCAGCCGCGCGTGCCCCCGTTGGGGAGGCAGGCGGTGGCCAGGATGGCGAGCGCGGCGGCGACGCGGAGCCACGCGCGGGGGGATGCTCGCTTGGTCACGGTCTACCGATCGATCATGCGTTGCGAACCCTCTCCATAGCGGTGTCCTTGCACGGTGTTCCCAAGGTGCGTGTGTGCACGGTGCCCTCCTTCAGAAGTCCAACTCGGTCAGAAAGCGGTGGCTGACCCAGACGGTATTGGCCGATCCGGCGGGGTTGGTGGGCGGCCTGCCCTCCGCCGCTCTGTCGTTTCCTGCGTCGTCCCGCTCGATCAGGTACCGGTGCTGCGTCGGATCGTCCAGCGTGGTGAAGAGACGGGCCCAGTCGATCTGCCCTTTACCGACGTCGGTGAAGGTGAACCGTCGTCCGGCCGCGAGGGTGTTCGGTTTCGTTTCGCGGGGGCCGTCGGCATCGAACCTGAAGTCCTTGACGTGGAAGTACGGGAATCGATGCTGATGTTGCCTCACGATCCCATACACGTCTTCTCCCGCGATCGCCGTCCAGCCCAGATCGAGCTCGAACGCCACCAGGTCGGGGTCGGTGTCCTCCAGCAGGATCTCGAAGAGCGGCCGCCCTGCGACCCGCGTGAATTCGGCGTCGTGGTTGTGAAAGTAGAACTTGAGGCCGGCGGCGGATGCAGCGGCGCCCCACGCGTTCAGGGTCGCCGCGAACGCCCGGAAGCCGTCGCTGGTGAGCGGCACGTTGTAGTAGTGCCCGGTGCCGACGTACTCGAGGCCCAACTCCGTGGCTTCGGCGAAGATCTGGCTCCGTCCCGCCTCGTCGTACCATGGGTTGGCGCCGTCCATGGTGCGGGGGCCGAAGTGGTTGCCGACGATCTGGATGCCGTGCTGCGCGGCCAACGCGCGTAGCGCGCCCGGTGTGTGCCCCAGGAAGTCGCCCGCGAGCTCGATCCCGGTGATCCCGACATCGCTCAGCAGCTCCAGCGTGCCCTCGAGCCCCAGCCGGTCGGCGGGCAGCAGGTCACGCACGGTGTAGAGCTGCACTCCGATCCGCTCTGCCGGGAGCCGGGTGGCCGCCGGTGTGGGGACGCCACTCCCGGCGGCTTCGCCCCAGAGCTGCCCGGAGACCGCGCCCACGCCGGCGGTACCGAGCAGGCCGGCCAGGAAGCGACGGCGCGTGGTGATGGGTGGGCCTTCCATGGGGTCCGGCGGGCTCCTGAGGGTTGAGACCCTGCACTGCACGTCCAGCCGGCTGTGGTCGGCGGCCGGCGCACCTGGGCCGTTCCCCGAAGCCTACAGCAACTTCAGGTACTCCAACAGCGCGTGCCTCTCCTCGTCGGTGAGGGTCCGGAACTCGTGCCCCTGGTTGCCGCGGCCAGGCTCGCGTGTGTCGTACAGAAAGGGCTGTGACCACGGGACATAGTCCGCCGGATAGCCGTAGTCCCCCCGCGCGTCCACTTCGCCACGGATCCCGACGCGCTCCAGGTCCAGCGCGTGACCGCCCACCCAGAAACGCCGGGGCCGCTGCGCGGCGTGCAGCAGGTGCCAGAGGGTCGGCACCGACCCGTTGTGCAGGTAGGGGGCGGTGGCCCAGAGGCCCGCCAGGTCGGGCGCGACGTAGCCCCCATCGTTGAGCGCGTCCAGATAGCGGTCGTAGCCGCTGGCCTCCACGGTGGCCAACGCGAGTGAGTCTGCCGCCTGCCAGCGAACCGGATCGGTACCCATGCGATCCTGCGCGGTCAGTCGGTTGGGGTGCAGCACCAGTCGCTCCCGACGGCCCTCGCGCGCGTAGACCCCGTGACACACCGCGCAGTCGCGCTCATACACGGCGCGTCCAGCGGATGCGAGCGTGGAGTCGATCGGCCCCGGAAACGGAGGTGGCTGCAAGCGGTCGGCGAACTCGAGCACCTCCTCGACGGAGGGGATGGCGCGCCGGGCCACCTCGGGTTCGACGCCCTGCGTTCCCACCAGGAACAGCGAGGCGATGCCCGCCAGCTCGCGGATGTGACCGGGGGAGCGCTCCTCCCGGGTGAGCGGGCCGTAGCGCGAGCTGCCCGGCGGTGCGTAGGCCCCATCGGAGAGCAGGGTACGACGAAGCGTGGTGCCGGTCAGATCCGGCGGCGACGCCCAAGCGCGTTCGAGGGGGCGCGCGTCCTCGTGCGAGAGACCGAGCAGAAAGCGCAGCGATCCGACGCCGTTCATCAGCCCGGGTCCGCCGTTCTCGAAGGGAAGCAGACCGCCGAGCGTTGCCTGCCGCGCCTCCAGCGCGGCGCGCGCGTCGGGCAACACGTGCTTGCGGATCGTCGAGCGCTCACGGCTTCCCATGATCGGAAAGAGCGCATCCATGATCGCCAGCAGGGTGTCGGGCTCGGACAGCCCCTTCTGCAGCGCAGCCAGGGCATGGTCGGCGTACCCGCTCAGGTCGAGCGAGCTGTTGGGGAGGCCGAGCCACGCGTCCGCGGTAACCTGGCCGTCCGCCCCGTAGAGCGGACCCGCGTGACAGGCCGCGCAGCCCACGTTGGCGATCTCCAGCTCCACGGCCGGCAGGCCGCGCCGCGCCACCCCGGCCACCACGCCGAGCGGACGTTCCAGCCGGGGCTGCGGCCCTTCCCAGTTGGCGATGCGGCGGGGCGTCAGGAACCCGAACCGGCGAAGCACGGCCTCGAGCGTCGCGGTGCTGACGGGGGCGCCGGCGCTGCGGGCCTGCTCGAGCACCAGGGCGGCGCCCACCACCTTCCAGGGCAGTGCGTAGGTGTCGAGCACATCCGTGGTCAGACTGCCGAAGTCGTCGAACACGAAGCGCACCTGACCGCGCACCTCAGCGGGCGCGTGCGCGTAGGCACCGGTTCCGCCCAACGACTCCATTCCCGTCGCGTCCGCTTCCGCGTAGCCACGCAGGAAGCGTCCCGGGACCGAGCAGCCGGAAGCGGCGAGCGCTGCGCACAACAGTGCGCGAACGACAGGAGACGATCCTCGTGCATGCATGTCAGATCGACCTCCGGAAGAGCGCGAGGCGGTGGAGCGGCTCCGCACCGATCTTCTCCATCTGCCGGAGGCTGGAAGGATTGGTGTCGGAGATCCAGGTGATGCCGAGGTCGGTATAGCCGGCCCGCTGCATGGCGCTCAGCGCGTGGTACAGGAGCAACCCCGCCAGACCCCGATTCTGCATCTCGGGCACCACGCCGCCGAAGATCAGCGAGGCGCGCGTCCTGCGCGCGCGGTAGCGCAGGTAGTGGAGGGGCGTCGTCCATCCGATGCGGGAGCGCGTGGCGCGCAGCAGCGGATAGACGTCGGGCAGACACACGATCACGCCGCAGGCCTGGTCGTCGAGATGGGCCAGGAAGCTGATACGGGGGTCGTAGATCGAGAGCATCGCTTCTGCCTGAAAGCGGAACTCGGCCTCCGTGAGCGGCACGAACAGCGGATTCTGCGCGAAGGAGCTGTTGAGCAGGGCTCGCGTAACCTCCATCGAGCTCCGGAACCGCCGCCGGCCGACGGCGGAGAGGCGCAGGTGCCCGTCGTCCAGGAGCGCGCGCTGACGAGGCCCCAGCAGGTCGGCCGGTTTCACGGCACGCAGGTCCAGGTGCCAGCTCGTCATCGGAAAGAGCCCTTCGAACCCATTCTCCCGGAGCAGCGCCGGGATCCAGGCAGGGTTGTGCTGCTGCGCCAGGAAGGGCGCGTGCTCGTGGCCGTCGATCACCACACCCATCTCCTGCATGGCCGTGAGATTGAAGTTGCCCACGATCTCGTCGCAGCCGCGCTCGCGCAGCCAGTCGCTGGCCGCGTCGAGCAGGATGCGAGCGACCTCTCCCTCATCGGTGCAATCGAAGAACCCGAACGAGCCGCGACGAAGTCCGTAGCGTTCATTCGCGGCACGGTGCACGTGTGCCGTGATGCGACCCACCGCCTCGTCTCCGCGCAACGCCGTGAAGTAGGTGATGTCGTCGGGTCCGGTGAACACCGGATTCGCGGCGCCGTCCAGCATCTTCCGCAGTTCGGAGCGGAGCGGTGACGTGGTAGGACACGCCGCCGGGTATTGGCGGAACGGAACGGAGAAGAACCCGTCGAAGTCCCGGGCGCGAAGGCGTAGCGCACTCATCGGGTTGCCTCCTGGCCAGAGAAGGGAGGGTGGGCCGCCAGGGCCCGGTAGGCGAACCACGTGCGCAGCCGGCTCCACCAGCCGCGGCCCGGCCGCTGGATGCGGCCGGACCAGAGATCGAGGAAGTAGCCCGCCGGTCCGGCTGCGCTCGGTCGCCCCAGGAGGGCCTGCACGGCCTCGAAGGCCATGAGGGTGCCCGCGGAGATCACCACCGGTGCGTAGGAGCTGCGCGCCCGCGTGCCTTCCAGGATCTCTCGGACCACCTGGGCGTCGATGCGCTTCAGGCTCGAGGTGTGAGCGATGACGAACGCGATCTCCCGGAGGAACGAAGCGCGCACGTGCTCCGGCTCGATCTGCGCGAGCGGCAGCGAGGCGGTGGGATAACGCAACCGCTGCTCGGGCCGGGGATCGCGGGGTGTGACCACCGTGACCGAAGGCAAAGGGGACGTGTAGGCGTCCACGACGGTGGCACCGCGACGGCCCGCCTCGCGGTAGAGGGCGATCGCAGCACGGAGATCGTCCATGCCGTTCACCACCACCGGGCAGCGGGTGAGCAGGGCAGGGAGGTGCTCCACCCAGTCCGCGCCCACGATCTCGACATCCAGGTCGGGATTGATCTTGAGCAGCGCGTCCGCGGTGGCGTAGGTCTTCTCACGCCCGATCGTTTCGGTGGTGGCGAAGACCTGCCGGTTGAGGTTGGAGGCCTCGAAGCGGTCCGGATCGGCCAAGGCGATCCGTCCGAGCCCGGCCCGCACCAGCGACTGGGCCGCCGCGCCGCCCATTCCGCCGACGCCACAGACGAACACGGCGGAGTCGCGCAGACGAACCTGCTCCTGCGCGCTCAGGAAGCCCGCGTTGCGGACGGTCATCTCCGCGTAGGCCACGGCGCTCATCGGGCCACTCCCGACGGTCGGTGCACGCGCGCGACCGCTGGAAGGGAGAAGGGTGCGACCCCTCGACGCGCGCTGCGGTGTGCCCGGCGCAGTAGGCCGCGTAGGAGCCGAAGCGACAACAGGCCCGCGCGGGGAAGACTCAGCGAGCCCACCTGCAGGAAGTCGTCTCCGCGCTCGTAGTCCAGGTGCTCCTGGCAATAGTGGTTGACCGTGCTGTCGCGGTGGGCGGCGCAGGCGGAGAAAGGCTTCTTGAGGCCGTCCGACCCGCCCGTGTAGGCGTTGCGGATCACGAAACGCTCCGGATCGAAGACGGCGTCCGCCCCGACGCCGAAGACGGCCCGATGCTCTGCCATCAGCGCGGTGGCGATGTCCCGGTGCGGGATGCGGAGCGCGGGGCGAACCCCGGGCGCGGGAACCACGTCGTGCAGGTTGTGGGCGAACATCCCGATCGCCGCGGGAACCTGGGACACGTTGGTCACCCAGAGGCGGCGAAAGCGGTTGCGCGCGAAGGCCAGCAGCGCGGGTGCCCCGTAGAGCGCCAACGAGAGCCCGGCGCGCCGGTGCCGCGGCACCAGCATGCTGAGCCCGGTATGGAGGATCCTCTGGCAGCGGCCGCCCAGCTCCACGTCCAGCAGGAACATCGCGTTGAATCCGATGGGCTCTCCGCTGTCACGGCGGACCAGCAGCGCAATCAGGGCGCGCTCCAACATCCCGGGTGCTCCCGAGAGCACGCCGTAGCGGAGCACGTCCGGGCCCGCGCAGCGGTCGGCGACCGTGCGCAGGTCGGCCAGCAGCGCGTCGCGCTCGCCGGCCTCCATCCACAGCCCCGGCCTCTCGAACAGGTGGAGCTGGTGGCTACGCCCGATCCGTACGTCCAACTGCACGCAGCGGGGAGGGTGGGGAAGACGTCTCATGGGGTGCGACTCCGGTCGGGGGCAATCCTCACTTCGAGGATACCGGAGGGGGGTGACCGGGTCGGTGGCCCCGGTGACGTACAGGAGGGGGCGGAATGACGTACGGAGGCCCGGTGGGCTGCGCTGCCGGCCCTCGCCCCTTCCTTGGCGGTCAGAATCAGTATATATATGATTTCATATCGATATTGACCGCTACCAAGCGGCCCCCAAGGCCGAAGCGCGGCGGTGCATCGTGGAACGGCGACCGGACGGGGGCTCGACCATGGATTCCAAGACCTTCCACATCCTACTGGTGCTCGCCGGTGGTCCTCTGCACGGCTACGCCATTCGGCGAGAGGTCGAAGAGCGCACCGGGGGGAGCCTCAAGCTCTGGCCGGCCACGCTCTACGGGGCCCTGCGCGAGCTGACCGAGTCCGGTTGGATCGAGGAGGTCGCCGGCGCCGCCACCGAAGAGGATCCCCGCCGGCGCACGTTCGGCCTCACCCCGCACGGCCGGCGCGCCCTGGCCGCGGAAGCGGGCCGACTCGAGGAGCTTGCCCGTCTGGCCCGTGGGAAGCTGGCGGAGGGGCCCGCGTGAGCGGGGGGATGAAGTCCTCGGACTCGGGCTCCAGCTCGGTACGGCTGGCCCTCGCCGCCTACCGCTGGCTGCTGGTCCTTCTGCCCCGCGATTTCCGCATGGAGTACGGCCCGGATCTGGAGGCGTGCTTCGCGGAGATCGCGGCCGCGGCTCGGCAGCGCGGTGTGCTGCCCCTCATCGGCGCTACGCTGCGCGCCCTGGCCGATCTCGTGGCCCAAGCCGTGATCGTACGTGTGCGGGGAGCGCGTGCGGGGCGGCCCACCGAGGCCCGCAGCGGGGGTGGGGTCTGGCAGGATCTCCGCCATGGCGTCCGACGTCTGCGCCGGCATCCTGGCTTCGCGCTCACCGCCGTGTTGACCCTGGGCCTCGGGCTCGCGGCCACCACCTCGGTGTTCAGCTTGGTGCACGGCGTGGTGCTTCGCCCGCTTCCCTATCCCGATGCGGACCGCCTCGTCCAGATGGACCACGGCGCCACCGGTCTCGGAATCGAGCGCGGACTGGGCGTTACGTATGGCGTGTATCGCTTCTACGCCGAACGCGCGACGGCCGCCGAAGCCACGGCCATGTACTCCTGGACCAACGCCACGCTGACGGGGGTGGGTGACCCGGTCCGGCTGGCCGCCATCTCGGCCACTCCGTCACTGGGCGTGGTACTCGGTGTGCGTCCCAGCCTGGGTCGCTGGCTGGTGGCGGCCGACGCGGAGCCCGGTGCCCCGCCGGTGGTCGTACTCTCGCATGAGCTGTGGCGCACACGGTTCGACGCCGATCCGGCCGTCGTCGGGCGCAGTGTCAGGCTCGACGGCATCCTCACCGAGGTCGTGGGGGTAGCCGCGCGCGAGTTCGCGTTCCCTTCGGCCGACGCCGAGCTCTGGCAGCCACGCAGCGTACCCGCCACGGGGGTGGGGGGCTGGAACGAGATGGCGGTGGCCCGCTTGGCGCCCGGAGCTTCACCCCTCGATCTCGAGCGGGAAATGACGGCGCTGCTGCCCGTGCTCAGGGAGACCACGGACGACCCCGCCCGGATGAGCGGGTATCTGGACGACGCCGGGGTGGTGCCCCGAGTGGTCGGGCTGAAGGAGCAGATCGTGGGCGACGTGCGCGCCACGCTGTGGATCCTGCTCGGAGCCGTGGGTCTGGTCCTGCTTATCGCGTTGGCCAACGTCGCCAACCTCTTCCTGGTGCGGGCGGAGGAGAGCCGGCGTGACACCGCGGTGCGGGCTGCGCTCGGGGCCAGCTCCGCGCGACTCCTACGGGAGCGCCTGGCCGAGTCACTGTGCATCGCCTTCGCGTCGGGCCTGGTGGGGCTCGGTGCTGCCCAGCTCGGCGTGCAGCTGCTCAGGGACCGTGCTCCGGTGGACGTACCGCGGCTCGCAGACGTGGGGCTGCATCCGTGGGTGGTCGCGGCCAGCGCTGGCGCGGCTCTGGCGCTTGCCTTGCTCCTGGGCTCCATCCGCACACCGCTCACCACCGCCGGCTTGTCCGCGGGCCTGAAGGAGGGCGCGCAGCGCGCCACAGCTCCGCGGCACCGTCGCCTGGGTCGTGAGGCGCTGGTGACCGCACAGGTCGGGCTGGCCCTGATGTTGTTGGTGGGATCGGCATTGCTGCTGCGCACGTTCCAGCGACTGAGGCACGTGGAGCTGGGCTTCAGCGAGCGGCAAGCCCTGACCTTTCAGATCGGCCTCTCCGAGAGCGCGTATCCGACCAACGCCGATATGCTGCGCTTCCACGAGGCTCTGCGCACGGAGCTCGCCGCTTTGCCCGGTGTCGAGCGTGTAGGCGCGGTCGCGCAGTGCCTGCCGCTCACGCCCAGCATGTGTTGGGGGGAGACCCTGGAAGCCGCCGGATTCCCCACGCCCGCCGGAGAAGTGCCGCCCGTTACCGGAGCCCGCCTGGCGACGACCGGCTACTTCGAGACGCTGGGCATCCAGGTACGAGGACGCGGCTTCACAGCGGCGGACGAGTCCAGCGAGGCGCTGGTCGCGGTGCTGAGCGAAGCGGCTGCCCGCGCTTACTTCGGCGAGGTCGATCCCCTGGGTCAGCGGGTGCGCTTCGCAGAAGACGGCCCCTGGTACACGGTCGTCGGGGTGGCCGCCAACGTGCGGGGACGAGCCCACACGGACGACTTCCTGCGCACGATCTATCTGCCCGCTAACGCCGCCAGCGACGGACCGCCTCCCAACCGGCTGACGTACGTGCTGAAGACGTCGGTGCCCCCGCAGAGCGTGCTGTCCGGCGTGCGCCGCGTGGTGCAGAGTCTCGACCCCATGGTTCCCGTGGCCGATGTCGAGTCTCTGGCCGAGCGCATCACCGCTGCGACGGCGTCCACCGCGTTCGCCCTCGCCCTTGTGGGCCTGGCGGCGGTTCTGGCGCTGCTGCTCGGTGCCATCGGGATCTACGCCGTGGTCGCGTATGCCGTGAGCCGGCGCACCCGCGAGATCGGGGTGCGCATGGCCGTGGGAGCCCGCGCAGCGGACGTGCGGCGCATGGTGATCCGGCAGGGCGGGGTGCCGGTGGCCATCGGTGTGGCCGCCGGCCTGCTCGGCGCAGTGGTGCTGAGCCGACTCATGCGCGGCCTGCTCTACGGAATCAGTCCTCTGGATTCCGTCAGCTACCTGGGGCCCACCGTGGTGTTGCTCGGCGTTGCCGTACTGGCGCTCTATGTGCCCGCTCGCCGCGCCTCGCGCGTGAGTCCGCTGCAGGCGCTACGGACCGACTGAGAACGTCGACGGAGGCCGATTGGGCAGCAGACGGGTCGGGCCGGTCGATTCGAAGTAGATCAGCGCGTCGAAGTCGGCAGTGAGGTCTGCGACGGGCCAGTAGTTGATGGGGCTCAAGGGATCGTAGCAGCATCCGACCGATCGGAACCGGCGTGGCCCCCGGAGCCAGGAGGTCTCCTCGGCGTCGAGATCGCGGCCCCGCAGGTCCAGCACGAAGCGGGGCAGGCCGGCAGACGCGAGGAACTCCTCGTACGACTGAGGGAAGATCGGGTCCAAGGTGTGGGTGGTCAGCCCGCTGAACGTGGTGCCGCGCTGGGTGACGGCGGTGAACCTGCCTCCGCCGTGCGACAGCGCGAAGACCACCATGTCATTCCCCAGTCGGGGACGCAGCGCGAGGCCCATGGCACCGGGGACGGTGGATACGTGGTAATTGTGCGCCCACAGCACCATGCGCCCGTCTGGACCGAGCTGATCCTTCAGCCAGAGCACGTTGTCTGCCATGGCGGCGTCCCGGGAGTTCAGACCGGACACCATGCTCTCGTACTGGAGCGCCACGTCCGCACTGTGCAGGGCCCGGTCGAACTCCACCTGTGAGGAGCGGCCCACGTAGTCGGGCTCGGCCGCAGCCAGCGTGTCGCGAACCCAGCGCAGGTCTGCGCGACACGCCGTCGCCTCGGTGCTGCTCAGACTCCCGTACCGCTGGGTGGGGAAGAGACCATCCGGTCCATTGGCGAAGCGTTGCAGGCAGGCCATGTGGTCGCTGAACGCAGTGCTTGCCGCTGGATCGACCCGGTCCACGAACTCCTGGACATTGAAGAGCGCCATGCCGGGGAACTGCATGTCGAACCCGTAGAAGCCTACATCGCCCCCGGCGGCGTTGTACTCGCGCATCCACTCGATCATCTCGAGCACGGCTTCCGTGCGCCACGTCCAGAAGTAGAGCCCGGAGAGCAGCTCCTCGGCGTTTCCCTCCCCCGTGCGCACGTAGTGGTCCAGGCGGTTGGCTTCGGGCCAGGTCGCTTCAATGGCGAACGCGTTGAATCCCATCTCCTCCACCAGGTAGCGGAGGAAGCGTGCCTTGATCTGGAAGAAGTCGCGGGTGCCGTGCGTCGCCTCGCCGAGCGACACGATGTGGGCGTCGCCCACGAGGTCGCGAAGACCCGCGAGGTCGTCCAGCGGTGCGTGGATGTCGACGGTGGACAGCGGCAGGGCGTTGGCCTTCAGCCAGGTCGCGACCGCAGAAGGCGTAGGCGGCGTCGGGCCCGTGGGGCTGGTCGGAGAGTTCTGGGCCTGCTCCTGGCAGGCGGCCAACGTCGCCGCGGCCAGGATCGTGAGCCATCGCCAGCGTCGCATCGATCTCCCCCCGTCCGAGCTGCTCCCCACCGCCTCGATACCGACTATAGGACGTTTCCGCGGAAACGCGAGCGCGCGGGTAGGCTGGCCATGGCCTGGCCTACGCAGATGCGGCCCATTCTTGCCGGCGCACGGATCCGCGGACCATCTTCCGGGCACGGCGCGCAGGGCGCCGCCCGTCCGCGGGAAGGACCGAGTCCACCTGACTGTAGGGATGGCCGGGCCGTGCACCTGAACCTCCTTGGCCCTCGACAGCGGACCGAACGGGCACTTCCGAGGAGGCACCATGCCGACCCGTCGTCTCCCGGTCCGTCCGGACCTCGATCAGCTCAAGCACCAGGCGAAGGACCTGCTCCGCGCACTGCGCGCGGGGGATGCGGCCGCACTCGCCGAGTTCCGCGAACTCCACCCTGCAGCGCCCAGCCCTGATGTGGCCAAGCTGTCCGACGCTCAGCTCGTGCTGGCGCGCAGCTATTCCGCATCGAGCTGGCCCCGTCTGCTGCAGGCCGTGCGCCTGGCCACCGCCCTCTGGCAGGATGACCTGGAAGGCGTGCGCGCCTTGGTACAGTCCAACCGCCACCTGATCCATGAGCCGGTGCTCATCCGCCGTGACAGCAATTGGGGGGCACCGATGGGCTACGCGGCCAACCTGGGCCGGGACGCCATCATCCGGATGCTCCATGGGCTGGGCGCCACCGACCACGAGCACGCAGGCGGGCGGGCGGCACTGCAGGGGCAGATTCGCACCGCCCGTCTGATCCACGAATTGGCAGGGAGCCCTCCTGTCTCACACCACGCTCTCGGCGGCCCGGCGTACACGCTGAGCTTGGAGGGCACTGCGCTGGTGCTCTCGCTGGGCGCCCGCGTCATCGACGACGCGGGGACGCGCTTGGCCCCGGTGGACGTGGTCCTGCAGACGGATTCCAGAAAGCCCGCTGCCAAGCACGGCATCCTGGATCTGTACGAGAAGCACGGACTCGAGCTGCCCGACACGCCTCCCATGGCGCTGCACCGCGGGCGCCTCGATCTGCTGGCAGCGCACCTCGACCGAGATCCGGCGCTCCTTACCCGCACGTTCTCCCACCGGGAGATCTACCCGTCGGAGATGGGGTGCGGTGACCCCTTGGATGCCACCGAGGGCACGCCACTGGCCGGCAGCACGCTCCTGCACATGGCAGTGGAGTTCGACGAGATGGAGATCGCGCGCTGGCTCCTCGATCGAGGCATGGACCCCAACGTCCGCGCTGCCGTCGGCGCCAGCGGGTTCGGTGGGCACACGCCGCTGTTCAACACGGTGGTCTCCCAGCCCAACTTCTGGATGAACTACGGGGGGAGGGGTCCCTTCCAGGCTCCGTTCACCGAGCTGCTCCTCGAACGGGGTGCCGATCCCAACGTGCGGGCGTCGCTGTGGAAGCGGCTGCACCCCGGTCACGGCGACCCGGCGCGCCACGACTACCGGGACGTGACGCCCATCGGGTGGGGGGAGCGCTTCCACGCGCCCATCTTCGTGAGCCGGCCGGCCATGGACCTCATCCGGGCGGCGGGGGGCGTGGGGTAGGGGGGGTTCAGGATGCTGGGCACCGGCGCCGAGGGCTGTGAGGAGCTTGACACTGGCCATCTGCATGCACATATACATGCATGGCAACCAAGACTATCTCCATCGACCTCGAGGCCTATGAGCGTCTGCGGCGCGCGCGGCGAACGCGCTCGGAGTCGTTCTCCATGGTCATCAAGCGGGCAATGTGGCCCACGCCGCCCCGGACTGCGCGTGCCCTGCTTGATGCGCTGAAGGGGACTCCGCTGATGGACGAGGAAGCGTTGGACCGGTTGGAGCGGGCTCAAGCCGAAGACCGGCCGCCGGAGGATCCGTGGCGGGACGGGTAGCACTCGACACCACGTTCCTCATCGATCTGCAGCGAGAACGGCGGCGTGGCGAAGCCGGGCCTGCTCATCGGTTTCTAGAGTCGGATCCCGATCTCGAGTTGCACCTGCCGACGCCTGTCCTGGGGGAGTTCGCCGAGGGATTCGATGACACGGAGGATCCGATCCTCCGCGCTGTCCGCGAGCTTCACGTATTGCTTCCAGTCGACGAGGAGGTGGCGCTGACCTACGCGCGCATCGCTCGGGGCCTGCGCGAGCGGGGCATGCTCATCGGTACCAACGACCTGTGGATCGCCGCGACGAGCGTCCGCTACCGGATTCCGCTGGTGACCGCCAATGCCGGGGACTTCCTGAGAGTGGAAGGGCTGGAGGTGGTTTCCTACCGCTGACCTTGGCCGGCGGATACCTGCAAAGCCGCGGATGGCCTCTGTGGGCGGTTCCAGCCCTTGCGTCCGAAGGTTCATGCCATGAACTTAGTTCATGGCATAAACCATAGGAGGTCCCATGGATCGCTCACCCGAAGCCCGGCTCTTCCGAACCCACTGGCAGGACGGCGCTCTGGACCTGGTCGCCGGAGGCTCCCTGCTGCTCATCGGGTTGGGCTACGTCATCGATCAGCTGATGGTCCCCCTGGTGGTGCCGCTGGCCTTCGCGGCCTGGTTCATCCTGCGCAAGCAGGTGGTGGAGCCCCGGGCCGGCTACGTGGAGTTCTCGCGCGAACGCCGCCAACACACCGCGCGGGCACTCTCCGGGGCCGTGGCGTTTGGCCTTGGCGCGCTGGCCTTGGTCAGCGTCGCGGTGGTGCTGTCGCGCGGAGAGGGGCGGAGTGCGCTACAAGCGGTCGACGCGGTGCCCGCCTTGCTCGTGGCCCTGGCCGCGCTGGTGGGCGCGGCGCTCACGCGATCAGTGCGCTTCGGCGTGTACGCGGTGTTGATCGCGGGAGCCGGTGCGTTGACGGTCCTGCTGGGAACGGGGCCGGCCATCCCGCTTCTGGCGGGCGGCGCAGTCGTCTGCGGAACCGGTGCGGTGCTGCTGGCGCGCTTCCTGGCCGAAAGCCGTCCGTTCATCGGCCAGGAGTAGCCGCGATGCAACCGGCTGTTCCCGAGATCGATGGCTTCCTGCATGAGCCCGCCCGCCTGCGGGTGCTCGTTCTGTTGGCCATGGTGGACGCGGCCGACTTCATGTACCTGCAGCGGCAGACGGGACTCAGTCGCGGCAACCTCTCGGTGCAGATGGGTCGACTGTGCGAGGCGGGTCTGGTGGACGCGTCCAAGCGAGAGGTGGAGGGACGGCTGCGTACCACCTACGCCCTGACGAAGGCCGGGAGCGTCGCGCTCGACGACTACAAGTCGACGATGTCCGATCTCCTGGCCGCCATTCCCGGGCGCCGTCCTACGGCGTAAAGAGGCGGCGGGTCCCGGCGGTGGGGACCCGCGGCTTCCTATCACTGCGGTAGGGAGTACTCGAACACGTAGCGGTGCTCGCCTCCGTCGATCTGGATCTCCAGAGACCCCACGAGGCCCAGCAACTCATCCGTGCCCGAGTCCGGCAGCACAGTGATGCTCATCGACGGTC